>CAZPXJ010000013.1:0-39382 GCA_964590855.1 uncultured archaeon | reverse complement strand
CAAGAATAGGTTCTCTTTGTAAAGATAGATTTTTATTTTATTTATCTCTATTAACTCTACCCATGTCTAGCTGGTTCATTTTACTGTTCGCTCTTTTGCAAGGATTACTCGAATGGTTACCAGTTAGTTCACAAGGACAAACAGTCTCCTTGTTAGTTGCTATCGTTCAATTGGATGAGGAGTTGGCATTTCAAATTGCTATATGGTTACACTTGGGAACCATGCTTGCTGTAATAGTCAAATATCGTAAAGAATTATTTCAATACTTGAATCTCAAGAACAAAGATCCTGATGTTATTCAGTGGAGAAAGTTCTTGATATACAGCACGCTAGGTACCGTAATTACTGGTGTTCCTTGTTTTCTATTAGTAAGATATCTGATTCAAGATAATACAAATTTTGGAGAGTATATCATGCTGGTTATAGGGATAGCTTTGATTGTCACAGCAGCACTATTATTCTACTCTGAAAGAAAGAAAAAACAACTAGAATTCCAAGAAGGAGAAATGAACGAAAAAGACTCAGATATTCATTCATTGATAAAACAAAAATCTATCGAAAATCTATCTGTTCTGCAAATGACTGCAAGTGGTTTGTTTCAAGGTTTTTCTATTATTCCTGGCATAAGTAGATCTGGAATAACAATGAGTGGATTATTGTTTATGGGAACAAAGAAAGAAGATGCGATTAAGGGTAGTTTTCTCATGAGTATTCCTGCTGTACTTGGTGGTTTTATCTTGGACTTAATCTTTTCAGCTATAGATGTTTCTCAAAATGGCGGGTCAATAATACCTATTGATTGGTGGTTACTACTAATAGCAATATTGCTAACAGCTGTTATAGGTTATCTTACTATGGAACTATTTCTTTTTGTAGCTAGAAAGTATAATTTCTCACTCTTATGTCTGATATTGGGGATTTTAACTATAATCCTATTTGCTGTTCGTTTTGCGGCCTAACAAACCATCTAGAACGTTTGAATTTCGCAACCTTTAAAACAATTTTTATATAATGAGAGGGGAATAAACAATACGTATTAGAAAACCAAGTTACAGTTAACGAAAACATTAAATTAATCATAGATATTATATGGTTGTTTATACTTACTGTATTCCAGCTCAGTTAGTTAAAAGAAGGTGAATGAATGTCTTTCTACGAATTTCGAAAACGTATCCTAGAAGAAAAACAAAAAAGAGAACAACAACAAGGTAAACAGGGCGGAACTGAGACAACAAGACAAGAAACTGTTATAGGGAGAAACAGTTATAGTGTAGCACTACTGGGTCTAGAGAGAGCTGGGAAAACTTCCTTAGTAAAGAAATTGTTAAAACAGGAAGATATCGTAGTGCGGCCTACTTATGGAGTTAATCTTGAAAATTACCAATACAGAGATTTAAACTTCACATGTTTTGATCTGGGAGGTCATCAACCATTCCGTTTAAGCTTATGGAAGAAGTTTATTGAAAGAGCAGACGGAGTAATGTTTTTAGTAGATTCAGCAGATCATGCAAGATTTGATGAGTCAAGACAAACCTTCTGGCATTATATTAATTTCGCAAAACAAAACAGTCCAGTACTGTTTTTAGCAAACAAAAGCGATTTACCAAATTCTAAAGATTTATCCGAAATTAATGAACAATTTGAATTAGATAAATTCTTGAGGAACCTAAGACCATTCAATATCAAAAAATGTTCAGCTTTAACCGGACAAGGCGTCTATGAGGCCTGGGATTGGATGGTAGATGTTCTTTGTGGTGCTCAGCAATGGAAAGTGAAAATTGGTGCTGCTGTTCTGGCAGATGTAGATGGTAATATCGTCTCTGAAGCTATCTTCGGAAAACCAAGTGATCAAGCTGAGATTGCAAATGATTTCAAAAAGCTCAAAGAATTAACTCGTTTATTTGCGATTGAGTCAAAAGAAAGCATACAATCAGTTAAATTAGAAAGTCTCTTCAAAAAACATGTTAGCCATGTTAAAAGAGGAGCTTTTTGTCTTTCCGTTATGATTGATCCAATTGATCCCGTTACAAGAGCTCAGCAAATTCAATTGCGAATATTAGAAAACTTCAGTCGCAATCCTATAGAGGTTCAGAAAAATCTGAGCGAGGTTTTCGAGAGTAAGTTTCCATTAGAAGTAGAAGGAGGACGTCGCTAGTTGAGTGGATACTTATCCTTCATCCGAGACAAGCTTATTTCTTCTCAAGAAGACAAGATACCTCAATGTGCTATTCTAGGCTTAGAAGGATCTGGTAAATCAAGTGTAGTTAGTCGTCTTCTATATGGAACTGTATCTGAAGATCAACCTGAACAGACAACCTGTTACATTAATGTAACATATGGTAAATCAGTAATCACAGTTCTTGAAGCAGATGAAGAAACTTCTCGTGAAAGTCCTTACTTCCAAGATATTCTTGGGAAAATAGATGGGATTGTTTTCGTTATTGATTCTCAATCAATGCGACATGTAGAAGCTTCTTTTGAGTATATTTTTAGTTTATTTGAAAAAATACCTCAAAAAACTTCAATTTTATTCTTAGCAAATAAAACCGATATCCCTGATAGTGTGCCCTTTTCTGATTTACTTCAGGATCCAGCTTTTCAAGTCATCATGGATGATATCAATAGGTCTGTGTCGATTTATCCAGTAAGTATTAAAACTGGAGAAAATTTCTACACAGCATTTGATTGGGTAATCTCAAGAATGACCGGTAGAACTCCTCTTAGAGAAGAAGTTACACCTAAAAGAGTAATTATTCTCCAAGAAGGTGGTGTTCCGGCATTTGATCATACTTTTGATGCAACGATAGAAGAACATGATAGCACATTACTTGGAGGGTTGATTAGCGCGTTAAATATTATGGCTTCCACCATTTTCGAGTCAGATTCAGTAATGGATGTTGTCAAACTAGGTGGAGTCAAAATGGTAATTAGAAAAATGGGCGGGTGGAGTATAGTACTTTTTGTTGGTCGTGATGATAGTGAGTCAAAGGCTCAATCTCTTGCCGAGGAGATACTTAGTGCATTTCAAGAAGAGAAAGAACGTGATCCATCAAAGGATCTGCCAAAGCAGATTAAATATGAATTTCTTACAAAGATACCTGAAATTGCGATACTGTTAGATCAACAACCAGAAAGAGATAACGAATATTAAGGAGAAAACAAATGATAAACCCAAATGTAACTAAAGAACCAGCTTTGGTGTTCAGTATATTTAAAGATTATGGACCAGAAATTCTATTCAACAATTCTGAATTAGATGAGAATACTGCTTTAACGTTAGTTATGAGTGGTATGACTATAGTTGAAATGGATAAAAGTTCTATAGGCCGATTAGACGGTACAAAAAATCCTAAAATGCTTGGACCCATACCTGTTCCTGATCATGAACAGCTGAAAGCAATAGCTATTCCATTTGAAACAGAAATAACATCTTCATCTGATGAAAGAATAGCAGCTGCTGGTCACAGATTGTGTGTTGCATATTTTATTTTTGAAGGTGTTGCAGTTAGAGAAGTTTTAGATAGTTATGGTTTGATTGAACCCTATTTTACATTGATAGGGCGAAGTATGCAGAAGGAATCAAACATAGAACCAAGTTCAATCAAACAACTTTATACTAGAATGATAGACATGTTCTCAGGCAAAATCCCCAGGATTTTTGCCATTAATAGTGACAGTTCATTGAAAGAAATGATAGGAAAAAGATTAGAATATGCTGATACCTATCTGCTCTGTGATATAGACAAAAAAATAATGTACATCCTACTTTATAATCCTTCAATGGATGTGTGGAGAAGAAGAGAAATTAACAGAGTAGCGAACGAATTAAATTTAAACATGTTCAAGCGTTCAATGAGAATCAAAACCATTGAAGATGTGAAGGAAATGGTTCGAATTCTAGAAATTTTAAATATAGAAATCGCTCCAGTATGATCTAATCAATTTCATTTAAATGTTTGAGAGGTTATTTACCCTCTTAATTTTACTATTTTATGGTACAAAGCTCATCATCATCAAGTCATCTCGTATATGCCATCCCATTTTTAGATAAAATTCCTTTACCCCTTCATTATCAACTTCTATGAAGAGATGAACCTTTTTGACATCCTTGATTTTGAACTTCTTGTGCAATTCTTCCATCATCGCTCTTCCAAATCCTCGTCTCTGAAATTTAGGATCTACTGACAGGTGATGAACATAACCTCTTCTCCCATCGTATGCCCCTAATACAACCGCTACAACCTGCTTGTCTACTAACCCTACAAGGAATAAATCTTGACTAAATTCTAATGATCGTTGTATTTGTTCTTTGGTATCTGAAGCTCCCAACGATAATTCTGTCTCACTCCATATCCTGTAGACATCATCATACATTTCCATATTGAACTGAACGATTTGCATCATTTGTGAGTCAATTAAATGATTAAAGAATTTTTTGTAATCCAAACATTCTAAAAGACTATGAAGAATTTTGAATTAATGACTGAGAACAAAGCGATTCTTCTCCTAAGTGGAGGTTTTGACAGTGGACTTGCTGGTTATCTATTAGAGAAAGTGGGTTACTCAATAGTTCCCCTTCATTTATCCAATGTTGATTTTGCAGGTGAAGAATCAATTGAAAAAAGCATTGAGTTATCACGTAAGTTCAACTGGTCCAAATTCTTTGTTGTAGATATTGCTGATGCTTTAGAAGCTTTAGTAGATAGATGTAAGCATTCTTACTACTTTGTTCTCATGAAGCGTTTCATGCTCCAATTAGCTAATGCTTTAGCTGAAAAGGAAGGAGCAAGATATATTGCTACAGGAGAGAGCATGGGGCAAGTTTCAAGTCAGACTCTTGCCAATATATCAGTAATTGAAGAAGCTACTAGTTACCGAGTCTTAAAACCCCTCATTACTTTTGATAAGGAAAAAATTGTTTCAATGACTCGTGAGATAGAAACCTTTGATATCTCTTCTGGTCCAGAAATTTGTGATCTTTTAGGACCAAAACATCCTATTGTAAACGCTAATTTAGAACACACTCTAAATGAAGAAAGCAAAGTATTAGATCTTGACTTAGTTAATCATTCAATGAAAAACCTGAGAGTTATTGACTTAGAAAAGTTCTAAATCAGTTTTTCAGAAGTTTCTAGTATACTATCGATGATTTCATCATAGTTCTTGGTTGGAAGAGATTGAATTCTACGAAGCTGCACTTTTTCTGCGGCTAGTGCCATTCCAAAAGCTATTGAATAATTCACATCTTCTGTCTGTGTATATTTGGCAAGTATTGAAGTCATTAAAACATCTCCAGCTCCAGTTGGATCTTTCTCATGAACTTTGGGAGCTTGTAACCTATAGATTGAGCCTTTGTCTGAATAAACCAACCCTCTATCTCCCATTGTGACAATCTGAACATTTGACTTTGGTAGATTCTTCATTATATCCTCTATCAGTTCTTTTCCTGTAAATGGTCTTACTTCATGTAATGAAAATTTTACAAAATCTACTTCATTAATCAACCAATTAAGTTCGTCTCTTTTGTACTCCCAAATAATTCGATTCTCTTTGTCTACTGACCTGATAAAACCTTGAATATCAATACCTGTGTGTTTATGGTTTTCTTTAGCCCACATAACTGTAGGTTTGGAAAGCTCTTTGTAGACTGGAGATAGTAAGCAAGCTTCAGCTCCTTTTTGTGTTTGAACAAACTCATCTAACTGTTCTGCTTGAGCAAGTAATCTTAGTATCCTATATTTTGGATATATTTCATGATGAAATCGGGTTGTATATTTGGAAACCAGTGTTTCGATTTCAAGATTCTGTATTGAAGAAAGATAATGAATGAAGGCTTCTGGAAAATCTTTCCCAATGGCTGTAATTATCCTAGTTTTTGCCTTTGTAATAGGTATAGCCATCGTAGAGTATGCAGCTGGTCCTCCTAATTCTGAATCGAAAGTCTTCTCTGGACCAATTGTCTGGAATAATTTATCATCTAAAACAATATGACCAACAATATTTAGATCCGCCTTCACAATTGTTTTACAGCAATTTTCTACTTAAGTTTTCTTGCTTCTTTGGATAATTAGAAAAGATTTTTGAATGAGAACAAGAAATATTTAGACATGACTACAGAAGAAAGAAAAGTAAGAGATTTCGGATTAATCTTTTATCTTTGGTCAATTCTAGTTATAGCTGCATATGGTTTTGGAGTCTTTTCAATCATCCAACTTGCAGGTGAAGGCCAAGAATTGATTGAATGGATTACAGATAGATTTAGTAGTGTCACAGCTGTTCTTGGAGATTACGTTTGGTGGGCTGTAGGTATTGCTGGAGTTCTCTTCGTAATTGGAATAATCTTTGCTTATCTTCAAGTATGGTTAATGAGCTATATAGGTGCTGAATTAGTAAATACAGTTATTTTTGGTATTCCAGTAGTTTTAACTGGTGCAGGAATTGCATCCTTCTTCCTTTTTGATGAAGTATGGATCGGTATTGTTCTAATCGTCCCTGCGATTTTCCTATTGGTAATAGCTTTGCTTGTAGGTAAACGAGTGATTTTAGGTTCGAAGATATTTGAAATGAGTAATGAAGCTGTAAATGATGAAAAGGGGACACTAATTCCAGTGTTATTCTTCTCACTCTTGTCAATACTAACTTTAACAACAGGTATAGCTGCTGCAGTATATACTGGTGCAAATATCAGCAATTACGTGGATTCTAACTGGCAAGAATATCTAGTATTTTTCATATTGATTTATGTCTATCTAGCTATTCATTGGACAATGCTACATTTCTCTGATGCAATAAATATCTGTATTTTCAAAAGATGGAATAATTACAAAGAATCTTCACTCAAGCATGCAATGAAAGATATTTGGACAATCAAAGGAAGTATAGTGATTTTTGGAATGTTTATGGCTTTCTTTGATGCGCTAATTAAGACGATACAGTTCTTTTCTAATAGAAAATTCTACAAGAAATGGAATCAAAACAAAGTATGGACAACCACTATGAAGGTTTTGAAAATTATATTCTTTATCTTCATTGTAATACTGAAGTGGTTATTCAAGATTTTGAAATTCTTGAATTATTATACACTTACAATAATAGTAGTAGAGAAACAAGGTTTTATTAAAAGCATAATTCGTTCTGCTGATTTATCACTAGATTCAGCAGCAGATGTCATAATTGGCAAGACAGGTGTTAGTATTGCTAAAGGGTTATTCACTTTGATGACCTTTGGTGTATTTTCAGCTGGAGGTTTCTTCCTTAGTTATTATTGGTTAGCAGGCTGGATTGGAATTGAAACTGGTCCATCTGCAGTTTATGTTGGAATTAGCTATACCATATGGTTCTCATTAGCTGTTGCTGCATTATTCTTCTTCTTTGGATATCTACCAACTACAGCAATTCTAAGACCTATTTCCACAGCTTACAAGACAATACTCTTCTTCTACATAGCAGATCCTTTCAGAGGGCATGCAGGTAGAAGAACAAGATTAACCGAGTCTAAGGATATTAGCGAGCAACTTGATAAGGTCAGGACAGACGTTATGACTGACTATGATAAAAAAGATCGAGCTACTTGGAATAAACCTGAAGAAGCTAAAGCATAGATTCTTTCTCTTTTTCTCTTTTTTCTTTATTTTTTCTTAAATTTGAGTTTTCCTTAGAGCAAATTTTTTAATTCATGAATGTATTCTCTATAATAGATATATTATGCATTCACCTCGTCGAAGTTTAATTGGGAGTCATCGTTATAGTGTTGTAATAAAGCCTCAAAATACCGAATTTAGCGATTCTATGTCAGGAATTTTAGAATTTTATGATGGTAAGCATGTTGTAGAAACACATCAATTCGGTTCTTTTGATCAACTAGCTACAAGAATAATCAATTATTGGGAGACAAAACTTGGGGCTGATGTTAATGTTCATAGATTTTCCAATTGGCTATCTGAATATTTCTCTGATATTGGTGTCACAAATATCAATTTCTACCAGATGTTAGAAACTGTCAAAGATTTAGGTAAAGGTGTTTCTTTACAATCTTCTGGTGTTGCTATTAGGGAAGCAAAAGTCGTTCATGAATATCTGGGTGATAGAGAACCTAAAGAGGTACAACTAAAACCTGTTGGAACATTTGTAGATGTTCGAGGTGAAGGTATGGAACCAGAATCTGAGCTGTTGAGACCAGAAGAACCTCCAACTGATACAGTACTAAAACCTAGTGAGATATTCAAAAGAGATACAACTTTTTCACCAGTAGTAACTCATTTACCAATTCAAAAAGAAGAGGTAAAGGAAAAACCTACACCTCCAACTAATACTTTGTTAAAACCTAGTGAGATTCTCAAGGAAAGAGATTCAGTCGTGTTCATAGATGATGAACCAGTAGCAATAACTCAAGCCTCTGGTGACCCTGTTATTACAACTCCTAAAGCAGAAATAATAAAAGAAGCTCCTCCATCTGATAATTTGTTAAAACCAAGCGAGTATCTTAAACAAAGAGATATTATTGATGTGATTTTCAGAACACCTTCTGAACCGATTTCTCTCCCAAAAGAAAAAAAAACTGAAAGTGTAATCTCAATTGAAAATCAAAAACTCCAACCACCTTCCGAAGTTTTACTTAAACCTAGTGCGTATCTAGAAGAACTTGAGATAGAAGAATTTGAAGAAGAAAAGGTGAAGGAAAAACCTATTGAAATCGAGTTAGAAAAGGAAACAACCATTATTCCTGCAATTAAAATTGATCCTGAAATTCAGAAAATACCAACACCACCTATAACTGAAGAAACAGAACAGGTGGATACAGTGTCTCCAACTAAGGCAGAAGAAGATGTGAAAGAAATCATTGATTTTGAAATAGAAGTGAAAGAAGAATCTGAACCTTTAGAAGTTAAAATTAGAGATATCAAAACAATTGATGATCTTAGGATAACTGACATTATGGGTGTAGGTGAGAAAACTGCATTGATGCTTCAAGCAGGAGGATTTAATAAAATCCAACAAATTATGGAAACTACTCCTGAAAAACTTAGCAAAATTTCTGGAATAGGAATAACATCTGCTAAGCAACTTATTTATGGCGCTACAGCTCTGATGAAAGAAGGTTTGGAGATACTAGCAACAAAGCAGAAGAAAACTTGTGAACTCAAAGTCACTGATATTTCTGGTGTAGGAAATAAAACAGCAATGTTGCTTAAAGAAGGTGGATATGAGACTATTGAAAAAATAATTGATACTACCCCAGAAATCCTTAGTAAAATCCCAGGAATTGGTTTAACAACAGCAAAAAAATTGATTATATCAGCAAAAATCCTGTTAAATAAGGACGAATAGAGTAAGAACTCCTCTCTACTTTTTTTCTTTTTTGTATTTCATTTTTAGGAAAATGTTATTTATCCAATAACTAAATGCTTAATGTAGATTTATGATTGGACCTTACATATTACAAGTAGTTGGATATTCTAAAAGCGGTAAAACTACATTGATTGAAGAACTAATAGCGCTTCTTATGATGAGTAACATCACTGCAATTACGTTAAAATCGGCGAGGTCACACTCATATGTATATTCCACTAAAGATTCAGATAAATTTCTAAAATCAGGTGCTAAAGCATCTGCTGTTCTATTTAATAATCTTACTCAAATCTCTTTTGCACGAAAACAAGATGCGGATTCAACTATTGAAGCTATTTTGAAATTAACTGATTGTGATCTTGTACTTATTGAAGGATTCAATGAATTATCATATCCCAAAATACTTGTTTTGGGCGAAGAAATTCCAGATTCTTCAGTTTTAGATTATAAGACCATTAAATATTTATATTCTCTAGAAGAAATGGAATTTGTTAGGCATAAATCTATTGATGAATTGATTAAGCAAGATAAAGTTATTTTGATGAAAAATATTGAAGAGTTAACCTCTAGAATCATTCAAGATCTAGAAAGTAGATGAATATAATGCATAATTCCATACGTAGTCTCTTAGAAGAAGTTGGTAAAGATACTTCAAGACATAAAAAGTCAGAAGAGCATATTACGGGGTTAATCTGCGGTTTTAAGCATCAACATCCAGAACAAGAGGTATTTCTTACATCCCAAATTAGATCTATTAGAAGATATGTAAAAGAAATTCTTCTTTCTCTACCTAAGAATTACGAGATACAAGATTCAAGTTTGGAGAACGAAATAAAGGATTTCAATATAAAGATTATAGAGAGAGAAGTAGATGTATCTCCATACTCATCAATCGTTTTTGATAAACTGGTCCAAAAGAGTTTGAATAACCGTATCATGTTTCTTCCTTTTGATTTCAATATCTCAAAAATTAAAATTGAAAATCTAATACACAATAGTTTTCAATTTGTTTCTTATCTGGGAATATTAGGGAACTTCTTTCCATTTTTAGGTTCTATAGATAAATGGAAGAATCGTTTTAATTTACAATTAATCCGGTTTTGTAGGAAAAAAACCTTAGATGATTTTTTTAGGATAAGCTCCAATGTAACCTTTTTCAAACTAATTAAGCAAGATAGTATCCTAAGGAAGAGTTTGGTTTCTAATGACTTACTTAGAACAATACAAAGTCAAGATATTGACACTTTCTTTCCTCTAAAAATCCAGTATCCTACAGATGAACAAGCACTAGTTAAACTGTTAGCTCTTATGCATATTCTTCAAAAAGAGTTGGATGACAAGCAGGAAATATCTTCTTCTTTTAAGGTTCAACAATTACTAACTCTTGGACATCGTTTTGCTAGTTATGGACACAATTTTCTGGCTTTTCAAGCTTATCTGTTTCTACTATTGCGGTCAGAGAGTAACATTAAATTTCCTTTAGACTGGTCTCTTGCAAAAGTAACTGATAATGCTCGTAGATTACTCCTAGAAGAATCAAAAATCTATGCAGAACGAGGATTAGAGAGATTAAGATTCCTGTGTTTGAATGATCTTATTTCACTTAACCTTGCTAAAGATCAAGATAGAGAATGGATACTGAAAGAATTGCCAAAAATTGAAGAAACACTAAAGAAAGATAATATAGAGTATATTATTGAGAATTAACCTGTGAAGTGTTTCACCAATCTAATTATTTCCTCCTCAGGTACAGATACTTCTCCAAAAATCGGTTTATGATGATGAAAATCTGATCCACCTGACTTGAATAGGCTGTTTTTTCTACAATATTTCTCTAAAAACCTAATACCGTTATTTACTGTTTTTTCAGAAAGATGAGGACAATGATATTTGTAATTATAATAAACTTCAATTCCTTCTAATCCCCAGTCTAGTAACAAATCTAGATAGTATTCAAGTATCTCAAGATCATCAGCTTCAACCAATAGAGGGTGAGGTAAAATTGCTGTACCATCTGCTGAATGTATTAATCTTATTGCTTCTCTAGGCTCAATGGTTTCTCTGCGAACATATCCTGGTTTTCCTTCGCCTAAATAGTTTTCAAAAGCTTCTCTCAAATCAGTCACATAACCTTTGTGAACAAGAGCTCGGGCAAAATGCGGCCTTCCTGCACTGACTCCATCACCTATTTGTTCCATAATTTCCTCATGAGAGATATCTATTCCAATTTCAGTTAGTTTAGCTATTACTTTGTTGATACGTTGTTTTCTTGCTTCTTGAAGAGATAAAAGTTGTTTATTGAAATTGCTATTCAAGGTATCAAAATTATATCCAAGAACCTCAATTTTCTTCTTTTCATACCGTGAAGATAACTCAATCCCTGTTAGAAATATAAAGGGAAAATCTTTACTCATCTCCTTTGCTTCTATAGTTCCGCTAATTGTATCATGATCAGTAATTGAGAACATCGTTAATTTCTTCTGTTGAGCAAAGTACAGTAGTTCTTTGGGAGAATATATTCCATCAGAAAAAGTGGAGTGGCAATGCATGTCAATCTTCGTTTTTTACACCTTAACCTTAAACAATTTCTGCGTTAAAATCTCTATATCGGAGAATATTTGGTAAAGAACAAATACAATCCCTAATAACCAAGCAAGAATAACTAAAAGATAACTTAACCATTGAGAATTTGTCCAAATGGAATAAGGTATACTGGTATTTCGATTGAAATAAGTTATAAGAAAAACTATAGCTTCCAAAAATATCAAAATTGGTAGAGTTGAATAGAATAGCGGAAACAAATTGATACGTCGATATGCATAAAGATTCTCCCCATGTTGTTCTGTCTCGTATTGAATTTTAGCCAATGGAATAGCAATTTGACATGTAAGTACTATATGATTCTCCTTCTTTTTCTTAACTCTGAGTGTGGTCCTTTCTCGTGCAATAGCTTCTAACATATCAAGAAATTCTTGGGATTTCAAAGCTAGATATTCGAATCTTTTCATACACTTCACTCTACGACTTATTCAATTTTGTAATTGTTGTTTCAATGATTATTTTTAAAGCCTTAACTATTAAATCTAACGACATAGATGGGACTGCTCTTCCTGCAACAACTCTTCCTACAACTTGTTCTGGTAATGAAGGAACATGTACAAATCCTGCTGGTATCTTATATTTCTTTAGATTAAGAAGATACATTAAATGGTAAAAAATCTGGTTGCATCCATAGGTTCCTGCTGAATTTGAAATCTCTACTGGTATTTTGTTTTTTACCAATTCATCAAAAATATCTCTTATGGGAAGAGTGCTGAAATATCCATCAGCTCCATTTTCTTCAAGAATTGCATTGCTTGGTTTTGCACCACAATTATATGCTGATTTGGTTACATCAGCAAGATTGATTGCTACTCTTTCTAAAGATATTGCACTTCGTGGAGATTGACCTGTACAAATTATAATTTTGGGGGAATCTTCGTCGATTATTTTGCTTATTATCGAACCAATCTCATTGAATCTTAGTGGAATTTCATGTATGGAGAATTCGTAACCACCAATGTTCTTATTTGCAAATTCATTGCATGCGAGAATAGATGGGTTTATGTCTGAACCACCAAAGGGCTCGAATCCAGTAAGGACTATTTTTTTCATTTACAAAGCCTTCTATAAGTGAGGATTAATCAATTCCACCAGAAAATATGTTTGGCTCTTTTAAAAATTCTATGTAACTTACCTCAATTCCTGAAATATAATTATTGTCAAATTTTCATTCTAATCTAAAGACTTTTAAAACAGATTCTCTCAATTCAGTCAGTAAAATAGGTGTTATTAATGCCCGAAAGTGAGCTATTAAAATTAGATGGTGTTGGCCCCAAAGCAGCAAAAACATTAGAAGATTGTGGATACAATACTATTGAAAAAATTACAAAGGCAACAGCAGATGAACTATCAGAATTACCAGGAATTGGAAAAGCTACTGCAGAGAAGTTTATTGCAAGTGCAAAAAATTTAGTGACAGCAGAGAAAGCTCCAGCTGTAGCACAGCCCAAAGCAGAATTTTCTAAGGATACAATTCCAAAACCCAAAGAGGTGAAAGCAGCTACCAAACCAGTTGTTAAACCTTCAGATCCAATGCCTTCTGCAAAGAAACCAGCTGCTAAAGCACCTGCTAAAGAACCCGCAAAGAAACCTATAGCAAAAACACCCGCAAAGAAACCTATAGCAAAAACACCCGCAAAGAAACCTGAAGTAAAAGAAGTTTCCCTTTATGCAAAACATAAGGTTTCAGTCGTTGCACAAAAAGCAATAGATAATGCTCCTGAAATGGGACAGATCAAAAAGAAAAGAGGTTCTACCAAACCCAAATCTGTGAGGAAAGAACAAGTGAATCAAACTTACGGTATTGTTAATAGTGTTCTCCATGACAGACCAGGAAGGTCAACTAATAGATCAGTTGTTGTAAAACTATATAATACAGAGTTTCCTCTTCCAAGATATTTAGGGAGAAAGGTTAGTGTTCAATTTCCAAACTCTACCACAAAACTTACTGGCGTAATCCATAAGCTTCATGGAAAGAAATCTTCAGAAAGTAAAACAGTAATCGTAAGGTTCAACAAAAGTGTTAGTCCTCACATCCTAGCTGCACGAGCTATCTTCGTATAATTAGCCTATAGTTTTAAAAAGGATAGTTCCTTTATTTTCTTATGGCCAAGAAGGTTAGAAAGAGAGACTTAGTCAACTCTGCAACAATCATTTCCTATATTGGAGGTGTGTTGTACGTTCTTGGTGCAGCAATTCTCTTCTTAGATTATTTTATTGATGCTTTTTCTCTAGGAGATATTGGTTATAAATTAGTTATTTATCTCTTTAACCTAACATCTAATATTCTAATCCTTGCAATTGTAGCAGTAGTTCTTGGTGCGGGAATTATTATTCTGTTGGGAGCTGAAACATCGCATCTTTTAACTGGGATTATTCTTTTGATTTTAGCTATTGTAGGACTTGGTGTAATAGCAATCTTCCCAGCAACTGGGGCAGTACTCTTTATTATTGCATTTACTAAAAAGCGATGATTGATAGTACTTTCGGAAATACAAGATAATGGTTTTCTTCAAATGACTAGTTTTTGAATTTGTTGTTGATAAAACCTTAAATAGGTTGATGAAGATATTTCTATTTATGGTACGAAGATCTTCATGGGCTTCATGGGGTAGAATCCTAGGTGCTATAGCTGGTATCCTTTGGATTATCTCAGGTATCCTACAACTTATTGGAAGTTTACTTAGTGATAAATTCACTGATATTCTTAATACTGCTTCTTGGCTTTATCCCTTAAATAACATAGTATACGCTATTGTAATTATTATAATAGGTGTTCTAATCTTATTGTTAAGTATTAATAGATTTGGCCTTAGTTATGTAATAATAGGTATTCTTCTAATCGTCTTTGCTATTCTCAGTGGTGGATTACCAGCAATCTTAGCTTTGATTGGTGGAATATTCTATATCATTGCAGGAGTATAGACATCAAATATTCTTTTTTTTTTGTATATTTATTTTACAATAGTTTATGATGAGTTGTTTCTTACTGTCTGAACAAGTAAAGTAATATTTTTCTTAGAGTTCATTATATAGAACATTGTAAGTGTTCTATACTCATTTTGAGTTGATACATCATGTATCCTCTTACAACGTTCATTGTGTGTTTTAGCACAGCATTTGACCCGCTTTCATAGTTTCTCTATACTCCAAATCAAATTAATATGATGAGAAAGTATTCCAAAGAGACATTGAATGCAAATGATTTTATATTTTGATTCTTCCATTTAATTGAAGAATATGTCTGATACTGGTAAACAACCTCCTGCTTTGTTTCTTGGAACTGAGCACTCAACTGATGAACCAGTTTATCTTCCAATAAAAGCTCTGAACAAACATGTTAGTGTTTTTGGACAATCTGGAAGTGGTAAAACAGTTGCTTGTAAGATTATTATAGAGGAAGCAATAAGCAAAGCTAATATTCCTGCAATTATCATTGATCCACAAGGAGATATCAGCTGCTTGGCAATGGTGGAGGATTATGAGAAACTTAAACCATATGGGATTACAGAAGAGTTTTACAATCAATATAAAGATAAAATCGAAGTGGTAATTTTCACTCCTGCGTCTGAAAAAGGAATTCCTCTTTCTATAAATCCTCTAATTATGCCCCCACAGGAACTTGATCGAGAAGAGAAAATACTCGCAATTGATGGTATGGCAACAACTATGGCCAATGTTTTGGGGTATAAACTAAATTCTGAGAAAGGAGGAGCTGTTAAAGCGTATTTAGTTTCCTTATTCGAACAATGTCTAGAGAAGGATATCTTGATCGCAGATTTTGAGATGTTAATTGATTTAATTAAAACAGAAGAAGCATATCTTTCCAACAGTATACGTTCTCTTCTTTCTGCAAAAGAAAAAGAATCACTTATTAAAAGAATAAAATCGGTTACAGTTGGTGCACCATCTTTAGTCTTTAATTTAGGTCCCAAATTATCTGTTCAGACTCTTATTAGACCTACAGATCCCAAAAAAGTTAGAATTGCAATTATTTTTCTTAATACTCTCTCAAATCTTAGACTGAGAGAACTTTATATAACAACATTAGCTCAAAGCCTCTATACATATATTCGTTCAAACCCTTCTGCTGAACCTCAGCTTATTTTTTATATTGATGAATTAGCTGGACCACCTCAGTTGATTCCACCTCATCCTAGGAATCCTCCAACAAAACAATGGTTACAGTTGTTGTTTAAACAAGGAAGGAAGTTTGGTTTATCGATGTTAGTAGCTACACAAAACATCAGTGATGTTGACTACAAAGCTTTTGGTCAAGTGAGTACTTTTCTTTTCGGGAGATTTGTAACTCCTCAAGATTTGAGAATTGTTGATAAAATGCTACAATCCCACCCTGAAGCTAGATTTATTGTAGACCAACTTCCTAAATTCAGAAGTGGAGAGTTTTACGTTCTATCCCCAGATGTTTTCAAAACTCCGGTCCATATCTTGACAAGAAGATTGTATTCTATTCATAAGACACTGTCTGATGAAGATATTGCTCGCATGTATGAATTACCTCCTCCAACTTTATGTAAACAAATTGGTGACTATGATCATGATATTGATTCAGTTGATTTTGATGATATTGAGAAAGAACTGAATTTAGAAGATTTAGAAAAAGAACTTTCGACAATCAGAAAATTGACAAAAACTCCAAGCTTACTGGATGATCAAATTGATATTGAACCTGAAACTACTGATCAAGAAACAGAAGTTACAGACCTGATTGAAGAAGCTAAAACACATATTGTTGAAGAATCAGTCGAGAAACCTGAAATTATCGAAAGTATAGATTTGAGTCATATTGTTAAGTCGATGGGAGAACAGTATCTGAAATATGAACCGGTCGATTTCAAAGATTTATTACAGAAATTCTTTGGTGGAGAAAAAATCAAATATTTAGGAACAGAAAGCTTAGAATTAGCCTATCTCCCCTTCTTGTATTTAGACTTTCAAATTCAAGCAAAAAGACGTATTAAAGTAAATTATGCAAACTCAGAAAAATTGGAAGATGTAGTATTGGAGTTACCTATAAAGAGGATTTTTCCTCTTGTTGACAGAGTTGAATTTAAAGATGGAGAAAAAATCTGGAATGAATCAAGTATTCCAATTCAACCTGAAGAGGTTTTTGAAGAACTAATATCTATCCTCCCAATGAAAAACTTGGGGAGTTTGTTTGCCCCTTCATCATCAAACATCAAACAACTGAATGTCCAGAGAGAACCAGAAAGTATTCTAGAGTCATTTCATGATGTGCTTCTAATTGATCAAACCTTCTATACTGATGCTTGGAATAAGGCCATAAATGAAGGTTTAGTTAAAATTGAAGAAAAACATAAGGCTGAGATAAAAATCTGGTTAGATGAATTGGAAAAAGAAAGAGATCAAATTTGGACTATTATAGATGACAAACGGAGAAAAATTAAACAGTTCAAAGCCAAAATCGAGGAAGCGAAAGCTATATACATTACACTTAAACCTTTGATGGAAGATAAATTCAAGTATAAGAGTACTGGAGAAGTTGGAAATTACAATAAAGCTGTTGAAACTATTAAATTTGGTCCTGAAGTTGTGCAAAATTTCGTTAAAGAAGTAGAAAATGGTGTTGCAAGAATCAAAGAAATTGATAAAATATACAAGTCATCTCCTAAAGTAAAAATGCTTGAAGAAAGTAAACATATCATTAATAAGAAGGATTTCATCACTCCAAAAGCGTCGGAAATCAAGGATATTTATGCAGCTTTGGTTTATATTCCTATCTCTTTAGCTGAGATCTCAATTGTAGATTCACAAGGAAACCAAATACAAGTTAATGGGATAGCTGAATCAGTCTTAGGTACTGAAGTACATCTTTTGTGTGATATGTGTTTAAACAAACACTCTGCAAAAATGTTATTTGTTTCAACTCCAGATATCTGCTCAGTTTGTGGTAAAGTATTGTGTCGAGATCATACAATTGTTGAAAGTACCACAAAATCCATTCTATGTTCTGAACATGCTGTAGTTTGTTCATATTGCAAGAATGTGGTGTCTTCAAATAAAGCAACCAAATGTGACTTCTGTGACGATTATGTCTGTGAAGATCATGTTGTTAAATGTTCAAATTGTAAAAAAGTCATATGTAAGAAGCATTCAAAAGAGATTGAGAAGAAAAGCATGTTTAAAGAGGAAAAAATTTACAAATGTCCTGATCATGTCAAGAGGAAGTGATAAATATCTCTACAAAAAATAAGAAAAGACCTCCCTTAGTAATACTTCTAGCTGGATTACCAGGCACAGGGAAGTCTACTTTAGCAAGAAAATTAGCTAGACGCTACAGATTAGAACACATAAGTACTGACTCTGTCAGAAAAAGGATTTTTAGAGATGTTAGAAGAGATCACTTCGGTCGTGGTTCTTACTCAAATCGTCAAAGAATGGTTGTTTATGATACTATTTACTATGTTCTCTATACTTTATTGAAACATGGTGTAGGATGTGTTTTAGATGGTACATTTTATCAAGATCGAATGAGAGCAAAAGTGAGTAGAATCTGCTCTCGTTTCAATGCCAAATATCTTCTTGTAATGGTTACATGTCCTGATGAAATAATCGAGAAAAGATTTGAAGAGAGAGAAAAACATGAAAGAAGAACATTGAGTGATGCTGATACAGCTGTGTATGAACGCTTCAAACAGCTGTTTGAACCAACTAAGTTGCGTCATATAGATGTGGACATGGCAACTGAACATGATAAAATTCTAGAAATGATTAATGATGTTATCACAGAAAAAAAAGGTTGAATTACTAAGTAAATCTTCAACTTATCCTCATGAAATAGTCTCAGAAATCCAAGTAATTGAGACAAATATAAGCTGGATTTTTCTTACAGGTCCATTTGCATACAAAATGAAGAAGGAAATAAAATTTGGTGAAGTATTAGATTTTTCAACGTTGGAAAAACGAAAAGAAGCATGTGTGAATGAAATTATCTTCAATAGACGATTAGCCCCTTCTATTTATCTTGAATACGTTCCTCTAACATCTGATTTGAAAATCACAGGAAAGGGACAAGCATTAGAGTATTTAGTTAAGATGAAACAATTAGATCAGAGAGATTTACTTCTAGAAAAGGTCAATAAAGGAGAAGATATTTCTGATGGACTTCTTGTTAGTCTAGCAAGAACAATATTTAATTTTCATCAACAAAATATTATCAAACCTGAATTTTCAGTTTATGAGAACATCTTTGAGAAGTGGGATGAAAATTTCCGAACAACTCGATCATACCCCAATTTCCCCTATGATGGGGATTTAGAAAAACGAGTTTATGCTTTTTTGGAAAAACATCAGTACTACTTTGAGCAAAGAAGTAGTCAAGGAAAGATAGTTGATGGCCATGGGGATTTAATACTCGCGAATATATTCAAATCAAATGAAGATGTTATCATCTTTGATTGTATTGAATTCAATGAAACATTGAGAATTCAAGATATTTTTGAAGAAGTAGCATTTCTAGCTATGGATTTAGATTTCCAGAAGATGACACGAAAATCCAACTTGTTCTTATCTGCATATTTAGAGTTAACAGATGAAGATATCTCTCCAGATTCACCATTCATTAATTTCTATAAATCATACAGAGCCTATGTGAGAGCAAAGGTCTATTTCTCTCAATCTTTACAAGAACAAACTAAACAGAAAAAAGAAGATATTGTAAGTCTTGCTTTGAAATATATGCACTTATCTTCTTCATATGAATTCTAAAGTGAACGAAATGAAGGATGATTCTGTAAAGATTGGGTGTCATGTATCAATAGCGAAATCAGTTGATTTAGCAATAGATAGAGCACTTAAAATTGATGCTAACACGTTTCAAGTTTTCACAAAGAATCCACGAGGTTGGGCTGCTAAAATTATACAAGAAGAGGATATTCTTAAATTCCGAGCTAAAGTAAAAGAACATCTACTCTCTCCAATTTTCGCTCATATCTCGTATTTACCAAATCTTGCTTCAACCGACCCAGAAGTATATGATAAATCATTAAAGTCCTTTCTAAATGAAATTAATAGATGTGCAGTATTAGGCATTCCCTATTTTGTTATTCATGGTGGTTCGCACAAGAGTAGTTCGTTTAAAGAAGGAATGAATAGATATATAGAATCTATTATACAAGGGATAAATTCTGTTACTGGAAAGGTAATCATCCTCATTGAAAATTCTTCTGGAGGTGCTAATTCTTTGACTGGATCGCATAAAAACATCAGTCAAATATTAGATGAAATAGATGATCGAACAGCTGTTCAGGTTTGTTTTGATACTTGTCATGCATTTGCGTCAGGATATAATCTTTGCGATGAAAGATCAGTAAATTACACTATTGAAGATATTCAAACCCATTTCGGACTTGATGCTGTTGCGCTGATTCATGCTAATGATTCTATTGGAAAGCTAAACTCTCATCAAGATAGACATGAACATTTAGGGCTTGGAGAAATTGGAGAAGAAGGATTCAAAGCAATGATAAATAACCCTATTCTAAAAAGGAAACCTTGGATTCTTGAAACACCTATTAATGAAATAAGAAGCGATATTGAAAATATTCAATATTTACGCTCATTAATGAAAAATAATTAAACCAAAGCAGGGAATAATTGATTGAATACTATAGCAAATAGTCCTGCAAGAATTATTGTATATAAACCTGCTAGAAACGAAGGAGAAATTTTAGGTATTCTTTTCTCACCAGGACGAATATCAGTATCAATAAAGCTCCCTGTTAAATCAATTGATTGACCTGTTGCCATTTCACTAATAATCTTCTTCTTCCTGAGTTTTTGAACTTCTTTCTTGATTTCTTCTATATCTGCGGATTTAAACCATGGGAATTTTCCTCTTGATTTGAAAGATGTTTTAAACCATAACCAAATAACTTGCATATAATCAAGGGATGTTGAAAATCCAAAAATTAGTGCTAAAACACCATACATAAACAAGAATATTATTGTGGTACTTAGGGAACCACTGTTAAAACCAAGACCTAGAAGAATTCCGGTTAACATAGCTGCGAACCAGAGAATTGAGGCTAATAGCCATGAATTTAATGGCATTGACATCATTTTATCATATAATATCCCAGCTTTAGAAACCTCAAAAGAGTATCCACAATATGAGCATCTAAAAGTTGTATTGTCATCTAAGAGATCTATGTCTTCCAGTTTGCAGAATTTACAATCCATTTATTATCACTTTATATATTATCACTGTAACAAGTGAAAGCGAGAACTTAATAAATTTTGCCATAGCACTTTTTGTAGAATAGATTAACATGCTATCTAGAAAGAGGAAATGATGCAAGTAGTATTTTCTTTAGTTTATATATGAAAGTGCTGATAAAATAAGTGGTGCTTCCCCTCAACGTACGTGAGGGTTGCGCACAATACAAAGAAGGTAATTCTGCAGAATTACCTCTTTTCTATCCATAAACTTTTTCTTTTTTAAGAAAACAAAGAATTAAGATAATCATCTAGTTTTTGATGATTTAATCCTTTCTTATTTTTAGTTAGATAGTCATGAATTAGGAAGGAAAGCCTTCTAGCTTCAGGAAGAATTTGTTCTTCTTCTACTGCTATAGAAACACAGTAATCATTTTCTTCAGTTATGAAATAGTAGTAAGGTTCAACTTTGATAACTTTGAATTTTTCATGACCTAGAAGTTCGTTAGTGAACCCACTTAGAGCCTTTAAGTATCCAACAAACATATCTGGATCCTCTAGAAATTCGTTAGGGTCATATAAACTAATAACATTCCCAGATGTATCAGAAATAAGAACAGCTTTAGGATTAATGCTTTGAACGTCGATTAGCTGTTTTACTTTCTTTACAAACCATTTCATAGCATAATCAATATTTTGATTTTCTCTGATAGATGTCTTGAAGATTTGGAACGATAAATCTGCATAGTTGGACATTTTTGTTAAAGTGAGTTTCTCAATAATATATTCCAAATTTAGAGCATCTTTGAGATCTCCTTTGTTTGCAAGGAAGAGTATAACCTTGTCTGAATAATTACCCTTTAACCATTCATCAACCATTATCCAGAACCACTTAGCAGCTTCATCTATGTGTTCTTTATCAGTAGAATCAAGAACAAAAATAATCCCAACTGAAGTCATAATATAAGATTTCCAAATAGTTGATCTGTAGGATTTCTGACCTGAAATGTCAAAGATATTCAACGGTATATCTCTTACAACAATCTGCTCGAAGTTTACTCCAACTGAAGGTTTTGGTCTGGTAAATTTCTTGTTTTTTAAATAGTTAACAAGAGTAGTTTTACCCACGTAAGGTAATCCAATAACTGTTATTGGAATTCCCTTCTTTTCGAAATTAAGTAAATCTTCCATAGCGATTCTCAAGAAACATCATCACCTATCATTTTAAATCTTAAGTTTTAGGAATGCAAAAAAAATGAGAAAAAGAGATTAAAGATTAAGAACGAAATAATCAAGAGTAGTTACTAGTTCCTGATAAGGAACTGGCTGTTTCTTTCTTCTATCACGAATGGCACCAGCGCTCTCTCTACAGAATAAAGAGAATGTGTATATCCTCTGAGGTAGTTCCTTTTGATCTTCTAGATAATCAACAATTTTTCCTAGTGTCTCACTTATTTCATAGAACAAATCACTTGCTGAGGAATACCAACCAACAGCTAAATCGGATTTCTTTGCAAGATAATAAACTTCTCCCAATAGAATATTCTTGATCGCTTCGAAAGTTTTCTTGATTAATGGTCCAAATATATTTCTTCGTTTCACAAAATCCCAGTTGATTATATTACCTTTTATAGAAACATCTTTGTTAATTACAATCAACTCTTGAGTATCTAATAGTATTAAATCAATAAGTTCAGTGAATTCGGTCATATCATTGAATTGCTTTTCCACACTTTCTCCAAGATAACTAGGGAGACCTTCCGATTCTACAGTGAGTTCTACTAATTCTTCAATGAATTTACGAATGACATTCTTATAGGTGCTTTGGAGTCCTAAAGAAACTAAACTTGATTCTGTTACAATTCCAACAGTTTTGGTCTCTACCATTCTATTGTTAATAAGATCACTTAACTCTTTTTCTTTCTTTTTTAGACCTTTCAAGCTTTGTTCTGCTTTCTTTGAGTAATAATGGGCTCTAGCACGTAAGATTAAATCTAGAACAATATTATTGTCTGAATAAATATAGACCTTGTTTTCAGCAATCAAGGATTTAATATAGTTCCTAATGGCGTGGATTTTCTTTCTTTGATCATCTCTTTCAGGAAGGAAGGGTGGGAGTAACTCTATTGCTTTCTCCAAATAAGAAAGTTTTTCATTTAATTCTTCTAATTCATCATAACTAGCTTGAGGGTCTTCATCATCTACGCTTACTGAATCAAGGTGAATATCTGATAGTGCTGCACTCATTGCTTTTAGAGGAAAATTGAATTGTGAAATTAACCTGTCTAGTACATTGAGTTGTGAAAGATCTTGTTCTAATAATTCAGTGGTTATCATAGCTGCAGAAGAATAAGCAACACTTACTCCATAGATAAAAGGTAAAGAACCAGCAGCTTCTATTTTACTTAGGATTTTTTCTATGCCAACAGACTCTTTTATGGCCTTTTCATTGTCCTGTTTGTAAAGACTATCGACAATACTGGAATATTTCAATCCAAGTTGGGTAATAGACACTAAGATTTTCAGCTCAGATTCATCTTGTTGTAGTTTTTTAAGTATAATTTTACTTTCAGGGTTCTCAGTAGATGTGAGTAACTTGCATGCTTTATCATATTCTTTTACTGCCTTACCATAGTATATAGCTGCGTGTTCTAGATCTCCAACTTCTAAAGCATTTTTTGCTAGGTATTTGAAATGTTGAACAAGAGAGATGGAAGAATGAGCATCCACTAGAGGTAGGAACTCTTTCTGAATAATTAAAGCTCTGTTTCCTTGAATTTCTGGTGTTTTATTAAGATACTCTATTGTGGTTTCAAAATGCTCTCTTGCGTGATTAAGAATAGATAATTCAGAAATAGGATCTCCCCACCAAAAATCTTGAGATGCTTTACGGGAAATATCTATAATATGCGAAACCAAAGTAATTCCTTGAAGATAATCATACTCACTTTTTACTACTAAAACAGTAGGATCATCCTTACTGTCTGGAAGACTATCATAAATTGGTAATAATCGTTTTTGGTTCTCTAATTGTACTAAAGGCATTATTACCCTTAGAAGGTCAGCTTTTGTAGGTGAAGGTGTTAATCCTTCCACTTCCACTGTTGGAAGTTGATCATTAAGTATTCTGTAAAGAATTCTATCAATAGATTCTTTGGAAGTAATGTAGTATATGTACTGACTGGTAGAAGGAGAATGGTTGAAAACTCCTCTGTTTCTTACTTGAGAATATACATATGTGAGAATGCTAAGTTGTAGCTCAAATTGATTGAGAGCCATTACTTGGTTCTTAAAATCTCCATAAAGTAATTGATGAAGTGGAAGAGGGTTCTCTTTTCCATCAGTTACATCAAAAAGAACATCATAGACTCTTTCAATAGCCATATCTGCTAGACTGTTTATAGCAGAAAGATTTCTTGAACAAGATTCTGCAAAAGATACCCATGCTTTTGAAATCTCTTTTGGTTCATCTAGGGTAGTGAAAGAATGATAAAGTGTGTCCCTTTCTAGTTCCATTTCAACAAATTTGTTAAATGGACGTGTATCTAACAAGGAAAGATGCATATAGATAGATTATTCTCAACTTCAATAAATGTTTTGTTTGGCATTTCTGCAAAACATCTAAATAATCCTTGTATAAATGGTTGTTGTGAAACCAATAGATTTTCTAAAAAGACAACAGTTAGTGCAAGAGAAACTTAATGCACAAGATATTGATATGATTATGATACCTCCATCAATCAACTTCTTCTACATGTTCAAAGGGGATATGCAGCTAAGTGAGAGACTAATTTGCGGTGTGATAGACAAAGTCGAAGATTCTCTGCTTATAGCTCCATCTTTTGAAGAAGAAAATATGCAAATACAAACAACATTTGATGATGTTGTTACTTGGCGGGAAGAAGAAAACCCATATATTATTCTTAAACAAGCAATAACATCCAAACCCAAAAGAATAGCATTAGAACCTTCAACACCTTATGAAGTTTATTCAAAAATAAAACAACAATTTCCTGATAGTGAGTTTATTAACGGAATCTCTATCTTCAATGAGCTTAGAACTATCAAAAATGAAGCAGAAATGGAAAGGATGATCCAAGCAGCTGAACATACCGCTGAAGGTATTCAGAATACTCTGGAACTAATACAGGAAGGTCAGACTGAATTAGAAATTCTAAAACTTGCACAAAAACAGATGACGCTACTCTCAGGTGAGATGAGTTGGGCTTTAGTCCAAATAGATGAAAATAGTGCAGTTCCACATGGAAAACCATCTGATAAAAGATTGAAAAGAGATAGTGTCATTCTCATTGACGCTGGAACAGCTTGTGATCATTATTTTGCAGACATTACAGTTACTAGTGTTCATGGAAAAGCTTCTGACGACTTCAAGGAGATTTATTCTATAGTCGAAGAAGCAAATAATACAGCACTAGAAAAATCTAAAGCTGGAGTACCAGCTGAAGAGGTAGATTTTGCAGCACGAGGAGTGATTGATAAAGCCGGTTATGGTGAATATTTCACTCACCGTCTGGGACATGGATTAGGTCTTCAAGTTCATGAAGAACCGTACATCGTCAAAGGAAATAAAGAACCACTTGTAAAAGGAAATGTACATACTGATGAACCTGGAATCTATATTCCTGGAAAATTCGGTATTCGCATAGAAGATGATGTGCTAGTGGGTGAAAAATCAAAGCGTTTAGTAGAATTTGATAGATATCTGTGGAAGTAACAATGAAATACTGGAATTATGATAGATTAGCAGACAGTTATGATGAGACAAGAGTGATTCCTCCACAACTTTCTAGCTATTTTGTAACAGAAATTCAAGGATATATTGACTCAAGGTTCCCTCACCCACCCTTTAATATGCTATCTATTGGCTTAGGAACTGGAAGAATTGAGACATTATTATCTTCAAAAACACACCAGTTATTCGGAATTGATATTGCTGCAGAAATGCTAAAACAATTACAATCAAAAAAAACTAATCCTCCATGTTTTTTATCACAAGCGGATGGATTAGCTCTTCCATTTTCAAGATCTTTTCAAGTTATTCTTCTAATTCAGATTATACATCTGATTAAGGAATATGAAACTTTCTTCGAAGAAATAAGAGATTTTTGTGAAGTTTTAGTGACTGGGAGCGCATATACCGAAACAAAACACCATCCCATCTATTCCCAATTTTTTGAGATACTGCATGATAATGGCTGGGAAGCTATCAAAGAAGACGAACCTAAATATGACGATTTTGATAATTATATGCAGAAGTTTGACTTCAAAATTATAAAGAAAAACAAAAGTGTTGACAATTCTATCCTGAATTCTCATATTTACAATGGCCTTATCAATCGCTCATACTCAAGTTTATGGGATGTAGAAGATGACATCTTTTCCAAATCAATTCTGGATTTAGACCTATTTATCAATGAAAATAATTTTGATAAAAATGAATTTTTCAAAACAAAATCGAATGTATATCTGACGTTTTATGAAGTAAATTAGTTCTCTTTTACTTCTTTCTTTTTCTTCTTGTTTTTTCTTAATTCAGCAAAAGTTAAAAACCTAAATAGTTTTACAAGCAATACGATTACTACAACAATAATTCCAATGGTTAGTGCTAAACTAAGAGCAATAGGCACTATTATGATACCAGAAAGAATTCCACCTATAATTTTGAGAACTTTCTTCATGCACTTATTTTAGAGTCCCTTGTTTTTATATTTTTCCGAGGGAAGTTAAAAATTGTAGCTTATTCTGGTACTTCTAAGTCAACTGATTCAATTGTAAGATGTCTGATGTTGAGATGTGTGTCTCTTGAATCACACTTTGGGCATTTGAAGTTAAAAGCAAACTCAACATCACCTTCTTTAGAAGGCTCCCCTTTATAATCACAATCAATACAAACAATTTCTGCGGGAAGCCGGATTAGTTCAAGTTGAGCTCCTTGAAAAATCTCTAATTCAGTTATTATAATATTGAATGCATCTTGCATCATTTCTGGAATTACCATTTCATATGGATCAGCTGAAACAGTGATTTTATTGACTTTCGTTGCTCTATGCTCTTTTGCAATTTGTTGAACTTGTTTTACTATAGCTGAAGCTAGACTATATTCATGCATTAGGCACAACTCATTATAATTTGATACCAAGAGAAACGATAAGCTCATCAATACCTGTTATTTGTTTAGCACTTGTACAAATAATATCCATTCCTGATTTTATCATCTTTGCATCTTCAACTAATGTATCTGAATTAAATCCTAAACCATCTAAATCGCATTTGTTAATAACTGCTATTTGAGCACCTTTGAAGATAATGGGATGCTTTTTTATTACATACTCCCCCTCTGTTATACTTACTACAACGATATTCTTTTGGGCTCCTACATCCCACGCAGAAGGGCATATAAGATTGCCAACATTTTCAGTAAAGAAAATATCGTAGTCATCTATGTTAATCTTATCTAGCTCATTCTTGATCAATTTAGCATTCAGGTGACAGCCACCACCTGTGTTAATTTGAACAGTATCTACACCTCGTTTTGCTATACGGTCAGCATCAATTGTTGTAGCTATATCTCCATTGATAACAAAAACTCTGTAATGCGGTGCTAATTTTTCGGCTATTCTTTCAAGCAAAAAAGTTTTGCCTGCCCCTATCGATCCCATGAAATTAAAGAATAACTTGTTTTTACTTCTCATTATTTCTCTAATTTCATCTGCAAGTCTATCGTTTTCTTGATAAGCTGGTTTTTTAACAGTAACTTTCTTTTCTTGTGTCATTTCCTTAAATCCTCGAGATTAGTTGGCTGTTATAAGTTATTCGCTTTAACTACAAATGTCACTAGTACAGCAATAAGATTTATTACTTAATAATAAGTTATAATTTATAGTGACCTTTAGAGGAAAGTATATGATAAAGAAGATAAGAAAAGGAAAAAGAGCAGTTTCACCAGTGATCGCAACTGTTCTGTTAATTAGTTTAGTTGTCGCAGCAAGCGCAATGGTTTATTTCATTGTCGTTCCACTACTTCGTGGAACATCGAGTGTAAATTTTGTTACCACTCAATGGTTTGACAGTGATGGAGACTCTGTTGCAGATTTGGTTTATGTTACACTACAAAATTCAGGATCAGCAAGTTCAATTATAACGAATATTACGCTTACCATCTACAATGATGATCTTGCAAAAACAACAGCAATAGATAATGCTGAGTTAATAGTTGAAGAACTCCCTTTAACGCTCGATGTTACTGCGAGAATGGATATTGCGATTTCTTTTGATTCCTCAAATTATATTGCAGTTGGAGAAAATTCAATCAAGATTTTAATGACTTATTCTGATGGATTATCTGCACTAGCACCTGAAAACTTGAATTATAAATGTCTAATTCAACCACTTGAATTAACAGTGTTAAACCCTTCAGACAGTAGCTGGGTAAGTGGGATAATAGATCCACAAGTTGTTGTTTCTGGTGGATATCGTGCTTCGGGAATAACATATGATTTCATATTACCAGATTTAACACTAGAATTAGATGATGAACCTTTAGCTACAAATATTGATTCAACCAAATATCTTGATGATACAGATTATCAAATAGTTTTTTCAGTATATGATGAATTAAATCAAACTGTAGAAAAAACAAGTACATTCAATATTGATAATAAAGCGATAGGTGTTGATTTGAGTTTGAATGCAACTATTATAAATCAAGGACAGGCTATTAATGCTTCTTGGATATTCTCTGACATCATAGGTGGAGCACCTTTGGTAAATCAAACACTAGTTCTCTCAGGAGATGATTATGGTTCTGATTCTGTCTTCACTTCAAGTAACGAGGTTACAACATCTTTCGTTCTTACTGGAGAAGGAACACTACTAATGGCTGAAGATGATTTTACATTTACAATTTATGTGAAAGATGCTGTTGGTAATCTGAATAGTGCTGGTAAAGCATTCTCTCTAATAGATGTTCTTGCACCATCAAGCTATATTATTTCCCCTGCAAATGATTCTGAAGCAATTTTATCTGAAACTATAGATATTGTGGTGTATGCAGACGATGCTTCCGGTATAGATACTACAAGATTTGATATCTATTTCTTCAGTCTTACATCATCATTTTCCTATCTCTATCAAGAGAGTGTGCACCATGAAGCTACTTATGATATCTATGACAAAACATGGACTTTAGAATTTAGTAGTTTCGTACTCCCTGACGACAATTATACCTTAATTACTCAAGTCTACGACTTATCAGATAATGCAAATGGAAATTCTTCAATATTACCTAGAATACAAATAGATAATGATGTTTTAAGTGTATATGGAGCTACTGTTACAGACGGTAGAAATGGTTGGTTTATATTCCCAGGTGTTAGAGGATTAATGTCATTCAATATTAGGAGTCAAGTCCCAAGCGTTCCATTAACTATCTCTAAATTCAAAATTGATTGGGGTGGAAGTAACAGAATTGATGAATTATTCACAGTCTATGATGATACAATTGCTCAATACTGGTTAAGTGAAGCAGGTGGTCCATACTTAGAAGATGTTGAATATGATGTTGCATCTGCACAAGGTGGAGTCAATATAACCGACATCCTCGATCATCATATTACACTACAATTCGATTTTGGTGATCGTCCAACTAATGTATTTTTCACTATATCATTATATGTTGAAAGTACTGCATATACTGGATGGGAAATATTCTACTTTAATATGTAAACTTCTTTTTCCTTTTTCTTTTCCTCTATTTTTCTTTCAATTTTGAGCTGTCACTCTCGAAAAGCTAATAATAAATCTCTACAATATGATTTTATGAAAGTCACTTATGAGAGGTATCCCGAACTACCTAGATTCCTAAAAACATTCGTGGAATTTACTGCAACATCCTTAGCAACAAGATCTTTCATACTATTCGGAGACGTAGTTTTAGATGATTTTTCCAAAAGATACAGCAATATTAAAATTATTATAATTTTAGAGAGAGGGCTATGGGAAAATGACTTTAATGAACTTGATTCGATTATTGATAAACTTTCAACAATGAATAATGATTTCTCCAAAACACTAAAAGCATATTTTGTTCCTTATACGATGCTAGAAAATCCGAGAATTGACCATCAAGATTTAGAGGGTATGGTCGTATCTAATATGCAACAGGAAATAATCAGTCAATACCCTCTCTCCCCTACAGATGATTTTTTGATTATGAACAAGGGAGAGGTTCTTTATGGGGAAGATTTACGAAAGAATTTTCCTATTCCTCCTCTTGAGTGTTTTTGGCAACAATTTTTAGCAGAAGTACCAAATATTGAAAATATTGCCAAATCCTATCCATTCCAACACAGTAATTCTCCTAATTATGACCATGCAACAAATTGGATACTTTATCTTTCAAGAGTTTTGTATTCAATTCAGAAGAATGATGTGATTGGCAAAATGAAAGGAGCATATTGGTTCTCAAATGAATATCAAAGCAAATTAGGCGATTTCGTTGTAGAAGTAGCCATGTGTAGGCAAAGAAATATCTCACTATCTAGTGTAATCAATGTAGTGGAAAACAGTAGAGAATTACTTCTATTTTGTATGCAAACAGCCTTCAAAATCAAAGGAATCAATATTCCTGATCTCGAATTGTTGTACAAAGAAGATCAAGGTTATGCAAATTTCAGTAGAATATTCATGGAGCTAAGAAATATAATAGAGAACATATAAGTATTCTATATGAATTCTAGAGAAGAGATACTTCAAACATTCATTGAGCGTTTATTGCTAATCTTCCCTGAGCTCATAGCAGTATATGAATTTACTAAGGAAATAGCTCGTTTTGATAAGCTTCTGATAAATAGAAAAGGTTTAGTTATTATAGTCTCAGAATCTGACTATAGTTTGGAAAATCTACTACTTATCGATTTAGTTTATGATAAGATTCAAGATGAATTTGGTTGGGAGGAAGGGGTAAGAATTGCTAATTCTTTTTCACGAAGTTATGTAAAGACTGAGAACAATCTCTGGCACATTAACATTATGAACAATCATTGTCTTCTTCCTGAGGATCAAATAAATCTGAAAAATACAAAAAATTTGTTATATGGAATGGATATTATTCCTGCAATTCCGTTCCCTCATAATGAATCTGAGATCTTGAAAATTAATGTGGGATTTACAAGAGATGATGCTCTAAAGATATTCGAGTCACATCAAAACAATGCTCCTTTAATTAATCCTGACTGTTGTTGGATGCGGTTTGATTTTGTTGTTAACCACTCCTTGGTCCAAATTCTTGATCAAATGCTTATCAGAATAAAAAATGGGTTGTATCCAGAGAAAGATGTTCATATCTATGGACGTTATGGAGGGTCTGGAAAAACGCAAATTTCTTATGCTCTTATGAAAAAGTGTAGAGATTATTCTATACCGTTTGTATATAGAACAGAATTTTGGAAAGGAGATGATGGTAAATATTTGGATGTTGACTTTAATCCAGAAAATTCACCTGAAAGAGTTGCGGAATGGATTGCAGATATATCACCAAATCATGAATTTGTGCTTTTTATTGATGAAGCTGACGTAGATGTTGAACTATTAAAGGCAAAAATGAAAATCAAATATCCAAACAAAGAAATTAATCTTCTAATTATTTCAGGAGGAAAAGACCGTCCAAATTTAGTAGATGAATCCTTTGATGTTTATGACATCTCTAAAGAATACACATATACGGATTCACAATTGAAGGAGTTAATCACAAGCCTTAGAGAAAAATCAGATATTAGTGATGATATACTCACAGATGAGATTATTGACTTCATCGTTACTAAAACCAGGCTTTGGAACCAATCCTCAATAAGAACAACACCAACTTCAGTGATACTTACTTGCTCTCTTTCCCTCGCAGAATCAATAAAAATAGCTGAAGAAAATAAAGCAAAGATTTCTATTAGCAAGGAAACCGTGGAAAAATGGTCTCTACTTGGTACATCCCCGTGGTATCAATCATATAATGAACTGCATGATGTACATGCAGAATATATGATTTTCAATGGAAAGAAGTATGTAGATGTAGATAAACACTATCGACATCATTTACCCTGATTCAGATTTTATTTTTTCATCGTAGTATTTGGAATAAACAGCATTACTCTGTGCAAATTTAAGAAAATGACTAAGATTATCTCTTAAATCATTAACATTTTTCTCATGAAAGATGGAAAGATAAAGAGTTCCAACTAGAAATGATGTTCCCGACAAAAGAACTATAACTACCAACATGATTCCGAGAGCTATTAGAAATAACAAAATAGATTCTTTTATATCTAATGTGTCCCCAAATATTGGTCTAAAGACATCTGAGAAGAATATAATACCAGAAAGAAACGCTGATATACTGAAAAATCGACTAATTGCACTTCGTCTCATTCTTTCAGATAATTGAAATACTTCATTTTTCTTACTGATATAGGAGATTCTAGCGTCTTCGATTGCCCAAACTAAGGGTGTAATCCATGCAGTTAACATTGGAGAACAGAGAACTACAAAGGCGCCTGTAAAGAATCCAATAAAGTAAGAACTTGGGCCACTGATTCTGATAATTGTCGCTATAAGAATACTGATACTGAAGCTCGATGTGACAAGATCATACATTCTGGTCTTCAGAAATACACGAATACTGGAAACATCACTATCTATAGCTTCCTCCTCTAAGTAATATTGGGTATCAGGACTGATATCAATATTCAACAATGCAGAAAACAATACCCTGAGAAACTTAAATTTTTTATATTTTATTTCTTTCTTAAGATCTCCAAGCATTTCTTTGATTTCTGATTTTTGTTCATGTTTAATCTTAAGTGTCTGATATACAAGTTTCTTAGCAACCCATTTCCCTATCCAATTCCATAAGAATATTGACAATGTTGGTGAAACTATAGAAATTGTAACTAATAGTATTATTATCATAGTGATGTAACTCTGTTGTGGGTTTTTATCCCATTTTGGAATGGTTAAAGCTAAATACCAGAATCCATAGAAAGCAGCGAATATAGTAACATTGAGTATCCATTTCTTCTTCGAGGGTTTAGTAATTTTATATCTAGAACTTGTGGCACTTATTTCTTTCAGAGGTAAAATGAGTTTTTGTTGATCAGACAATATAACCACTTAATGACCTAAATGGTTTAACTTGAATATTAAATTTATGAGACTTGCAACCAAAATATGGATATGAGGTAAATCCAAACGAATGGTTAAAATTTAAATAACTCTTCAAATATAGAAAGCTAGATGGAACTAGAGAGAGAGAAACGAATACATAACGTATTGTCAAATGTATTTTACTATTCATTTGTAGCAATCATTCTTACAATTTTTATTTTAGCTCTAGTAGTTGAGGAAAGTATAATATTGTACAATATTCTCTTTACTTCCTTAATTGTAAGCTCTCTAGTTATTGTTTTCTACTTAACTGTTCAAATGATGAGATACAATCTTACAGTAAACAAGAAAATTCAGTTAGGCATATTTTTTGTAGTTATAGGATTCTTATTGATACTTCTTTCTACTAGTAAAGAAATTTCATTTTTAGAAGATTTGAATATAGGCTACTTTGGGTATAATTTCTTCGTATATTGGGGGATAGGTTCAATAGTTCTAGGGATATTAATAGAACTTACATTTATGGACCAATTCATCTGGAAAATGCTAGTTCAACCTTTTAAATTTCTCTGGAAAATTATGGTGAGATTTGCTAAATGGGTTAAGAAACATTGGTTAAACATTATTTTTTATACTCTCGATTTAGCTTCTTTAGCAGGAATAATTTATGTAGTAATTTTCTGGGAGATAATTTGGTGGAAATTAACTATTCTTTCAGTTTGCTGTGTTTATCCAGTTGTTCATCATCACAGACGTATTTGGAATGCGATAAAGTTTGTTGCTGTGGATATAATTTATATGTTCTTCACAAAAATATGTCATTTCTTCAAAGCGATTTTTACATCGATTTGGACTGCTTTAGTAAGTTTTGTTACGTTCTTATTAGAACACTGGTGGCCCATTCTTAAAGAAATACTGAGGATTTTAGGAGCTGCTGGTGGGGGAGTGATGATTTATTTTGGTGCTACAATAGCTGAATACAGATTCTTGATAGGTATAGGGATTGCAACCGCCATTATAAGCTTAGTATTTACCCGAAAAGTAATACTAATGTTTCTGTGGAACACAATGAAGTCAATCTCCTCCTATTTGTGGAGACGAATTGTTGCATTTGCTAAATTCTTCAAGAAATACTGGTGGCCCATTCTAAAAGAGATACTACGATTGGCTTCAGCTGGAGCTGGGGCTTATCTTATCTATCATGGAGCAGTATATGATCAATTTTCATATTTCATAGGTATTGGTATAGTTGTAATTATTTGCTCTCTTATTCTTTCAAGAAAAGCTGTTTTGGTGAGTTTGTGGAATATAATTTCAACAATTTCCATTTTCATCTGGGAGAATATTCTCCAACCACATTATAAGAGAATTATCAACGAAACTGTTAGGTTAATTTTTGTAGGTGCAGGGATAATTTTAATTTATTATGGAGTTGTCAACGAGGTTTTCTACTACCTTGTCTATATTGGAATCGCAGTAATTCTATTTGCAGAATTTTTCATACGCAAAGTGATTTTGAGACGAATATACTCTGCATTGAAAGAAATTTCTTTAGCTTTCTGGGATTTTATAAAATGGCTAGGACGACCAATCAGCTACCTATGGCGTGTGATAACTAATCTTGTTAAATGGTTTGTTAAGAATTGGTTCAAGGTTTTATTATACATTCTAGATTTGGTTGCACTTACCGCAATAATCTATCTTACCATAAACTGGGTATCTGTATGGTGGTATATTGTCCTTTTATGTATTAGCTGTTTATACATTCCAGTTCATCACTACAAACAAATATGGAAAGTATTCAAATTCATTGGTATCAAGATTTTCTATAATCCGTTCTTACGTTTCTTGAATATCATAGTAGATTTCTTCAAAGCAATATGGAACTGGTTTGTTGATGTTGCTAAATTCATAAAGAAATATTGGTGGAACATCACAAAAGAGCTTCTAAGATTAACTGGAATCGCAGGTGGGTTTACTCTAATTGTTTATGGCTTTACACTTGCTGGATACACCTTTCTAATTTGGATAGGAATTGCTGTCATTCTTATCAGTGGATTGTTCAGTAGAAAAATTGTATTAGTTAAGATCTACGAATTTTTCAAAGCCATCCTTACCTTCTTCTTCAATAAGCGAATATTCATATCAAGAATTTTAGGATTTGCAGCTGTTATTGTTGGTATAGTTCTTTACTTTGCATTTGAAGATATAATCAGCCTTGTCGCATTTATTGTAATAGCATCAATAGGTGGAACATTTACTCTTTTCGCACATTTCATTTATCATCCAAAGAGACTTTGGAAGTTCTTGGTTAGTATTCCAAAAACCATTTACAAGGTCTTAGTTACAATCTGGTTAACTATCAAATCCGTTTCAGTATACATCTTTCATAATGGTATTAGGTTGATTCTACTCATCGTGATGATATTCACTTTGGCATATGGACTATTTGTTATATTCAACTTTGATTTCTTCCATATATTTGATGCAATTGAACCTGCGATTAGAATCTCTTTAGGGGCATTCTTTGATGTTGTTGCGATAGTTGCTTTCATACTACTTAGAAGAGAAATGAAAAAATTGAGAACCGGTAGTTCAAAGAAACTCTACCAACAAATTAGGGAGAGGTGGGAAAAATGAATAGCAAAGATACCTTCGATTTAGAAGAGGCGCACAAAGAGCTTGATTTTGAAGAGCGAAATCCTGTGATTACTACACTGTGGATAGGTTTTGCTGTAGCAGTTTTAAGTATCGTTGGAATCTTAGTTGTTACTCTTGCTTTGGCTATGACCTATGAAGATTTAGTTTTTAGAATAATACTTGGAATCTTTGTTGTTGGAGTCTTGATACTTTTCTTTGCTCTAATTTTGAGAAGGATAAGAAAAAAAGGTATTGACTACTTCGTAACTGGGGCTATAACAGCTTATATTGGTTTTATTCTAGTTGCTTTTCCAGCTATTCTTTTTGCTGTAGGAGTTACGGTAATTGAGCCAGATTATATCTACTATATTTTGATGGGAGCAGGTGTGATATTGATTATTTTCGGGTTCTTTTTCGAAGCTTATGATCTAAATTTGAAATTAATTGCTTTACTGAAAAAACTCAAAGAAGCATTGAGGAAAATTTGGAAGAGAATCAACTGGAAATTGATACTTTCTCCATGGAACCTGTTATCGGTTGCAGGTTTAACTGTAATTATCCTAACAGCTGTTCAAGTATTGGTGTGGATTAGACCATTATACTGGTATCTAATAGGTGGAGGTTTAATTCTAATCAACCTTATTTGGCATTTTAGAAAGGAAATTGCAGAAATCTTTGTGACAATTGGAAAAGTATTCTCCACAATCTTTCAAGCTTGGTGGAGAGCTGTCAAACAGATTCCACAAATTGTAAAGAAACTTGCAGTATGGATTTATGAGAAAACTGTTGAGGTTCTCAAGGTTATTGGAAAATCTATCAAGTTTATAATTATTAGGAATTATCTTATCTTGTTCGTTTTTGGGGTGTCTATGTTTTTGGTTTTACACTTCTTAGGTATATTTAATTTAGAGGTTAGAATAGCCTTGTCTGCGTTGGTGTGTGGCGTAGCAATTGTTAAACCACTTTTGGATTGGAGGGAGCACTTTGGAGAGGATATTAGTAATGCTAGAATGTACCTTTACAAGACTGCACATAAAACTAAGAGTGTTTTTCAACAAAGAAGAAAACTAACTAGATGTCCTACTTGTAATAGACCTAATGAAATAAGTAAAGAGTATTGTTGGAACTGCAATGAGCTATTACCTAAATGTATGATTTGTAACAGCAAGATAGAGCGAGGAGCACAGATCACAAGATGCCAATTATGTGATAATATCTATCATACTAATCATCTAGAAACATGGTTGCGTTTTAATCCAAAATGTCCTGTCTGTAAAGAGATAATAGATAAAAAGGAAGAAGAATTCCTTCCTGAATCTACTTATATAGAGGAATGATTAGTAATAAATGCTAGCGTCTTCTGTGTAATATTCTTCAATTTTGAATATCTTCTTTGATATAGCTACAAATGGTAAAGCAAAGATCAGCATGAATGCTATTGAGAAGAACATGATATAGAACATGTTAGGTTCAGAATAGAATTGTGGAAATGGACCTGCGTTCAATGTATCTAATAGAGATATAACTCCTAATAATGCAAATCCTGATCCGAGAATTGTGTAAACTATAGCTATCAGATAAACTCTGATTTTCTTATTCCACTGTTGCTTCTTTCCGGGTTTTATCTTATTTCTCCCTAGGAAACCATTAGCTAATGGTATCAGTAAGAAAGGTGCCATAAGTGCCCCATATAGCATGAAGAAAAGAACATGCCACCATTTGAATTTGAAGTCATTGGATTTCTTAGAATAAGCTCCAACAGCACCAAATACACCGAAATAGACAAGCGCAATAATTACGGGCATGATGATAAGAGCTAGTTGGTCAATTCCAAGAGCTCGATACATTGGTATGTCAGCGAAATAATGAGCAATAAAGAGAGCTCCCATGAAGTAGAAAGCTGTTAGAACTACTACAACGGTTGAACTCATGAAGATATCTACTCGTTGTCGAAGTCTTAGCTTGCTTACAAACAACTCTTTCTTATGGTCCATTACTGCTCCAAATTGACCCTTTGTCCATCGAAACATCTGAGACATTTTATGATCAAAGGATTCAGTAGACAATCCCTTTGCTGCAACTTCGTTCAACCAGTAACCGTAATAGCCTTTTGCAGCAAGAGTGATATAATGATCATAATCTTCTGAAAGTTTGTTCTCTGGCATAGGATATAGGTGTTTTTTGCGGAAACAAGCAGAAGTACCAAAGAAAACTACAGATTTTATCCTTCTTTTACCACCCTCAGAAACAAAGAGCTGATGAGTAGACATAGTCTCCCAAATGTGAAGGAAATTAGATACGCTTCTGAATTCGTACTTAGCTTGAACAAAAGCAAATTCGGGGTGTTGTTCGAGAATTGCAACATATTTATCCAAAATATCTGGGACAGGTATCTGGTCAGAATCAAAAACCACTACATATGGTGCCTTAGCTTTTGCCAAAGCTTGATTAACAACACCTGCTTTGTAAGACCTTCCTTTACCTCGTAGATAGGTGAAGTCATACTTCTTGGCAAGTTTCTTTGCTGATTCTTCGAATTCAGGTAAGGAGTTATCATCTGCGATCCAAACTTTGAAGTTTGGATAAGTGAATTTGCTACACCCCTCAAGAGTTAGATTTAGAATCTTTGGGTTCACATTATGAACAGGTATGATGACATCTACAGCTGGAAGAGATTTAGTTTTCTTAACGTCGTATTCTACTACACCAATATCTAGAACGCCATCGATATTCTGAATTAGAAAGTAAGTTGCATATAGAGGACCTAAAAGTTCGATAATCAAAACAAAAACATTAAGAATAATTCCTCCAGCTTTAAGTTCTGCGGCATTGACCACGAAAGCAGCAATAGAAGAGCCAAAATAGAGCAGAAAAAGACAATATAAGATGAATCCAAAGATGTGATTCAATCGGCTAAAGGTTTGTTTGGAAGGCATAATCAAACACACTAACGCTAATACCTATTATTAAGTTTTTACACGCAAACTACTTTATTTTGTTCTTGCCCTTTAATGTAACATTTAAAAGCATGACTTGCCATATTTTGAAATAGAACCATTAAGGTTAAACAATTCTATAATACTAAAGAGGTATAAAAATGGTAGAAGTAATAGAATGGCCCCTAGGTCGTGGCGACGAGATCATGTACAGACATCCTCGTGACACTTTGAACTGGGGAGATCAATGTAATGTTTTGCCTAACCAAGTAGCAGTGTTCATTAAAGACTCAGTAGTCTTTGATGTGCTGAAATCTGGCAGACATTTTATTAAAACTAAGAATATTCCATTGTTAACAACATTTTTGTCAAAAATCGTTGGATTTGATAAATCACCATTCAATTGTCAAGTGATTTTCATAAATATGGCAGACTTTCAAGGAAAATTCGGAGGGCGATCACAGACACAAGAATTAGCTCCAGTG
>CAZPXJ010000012.1:31348-39918 GCA_964590855.1 uncultured archaeon | reverse complement strand
CATCTATATCTGTTATTCCAGAAACTTTCATTTCTCTAAAAGACTCATTAGCTAATTTCCTCACTATTGGTGTTCTTAATCCGTACCCCTTAAAACTAGAATCTAATTCTGAATAGCCTAAATCTATTTCTCTAAGTCTTGCATTTTCATGCTCTAGAATCTTCAGAAGAATTTTTTCTGTAAACTGCTCAATTTCATTACTCATATTACAAAAATAGTTTTTTTATATAAAATCTTGTAGTTGAATATTCATAATTTAACTGAAAAAGAAAAATGAAGAGGAAGTTAGATTGTAACTTCTATTTTGAGTTTTCTAACTAATTCTTTGTATCTGTTTCGAACTGTCACTTCGGTTACAGTGGCAGTCTCAGCAATTTCTCGTTGAGTTCGCCTCTCTCCTTCAGTGATTCCAGCAATATAGATTGATGCAGCTGCTAATCCTGTTGGATCTTTACCTGCTGTAAGATTATGCTCCTTTGCTCTGTTAAGTAGTTCAACAGCTTTACGTGATGTTCTACCACTTAGACGCAATTCTGCAGCAAAACGGACGATATAGTCTGTTGGGTTGGCTAAAGGAATTTTGATGTCAAGTTCCCTGACTATAAGTCTGTAACATCTTCCGAGCTCTTTCTTGGAAATTCTTGAATGTCGAGCAATTTCGTCTAGTGTTCTAGGAACACGTCTAATACGAGCACCGGCATAAGCTGTTGCCCCAATCATTGCTTCGATAGAACGACCACGGATTAGTCTTTTTTCTATTGCTTTACGATAGATATTTGCAGCGGTTTCATTAACACTTCGAGGAATTCCTAGTTGTGATGATAGACGATCTAATTCCGACATTGCGTATGCGAGATTTCGATCAATAGAACTATGTACTCTAGTTCTGATCTGCCATTTTCTGAGACGATAAATTTGTGCCCTTCTCTTTGGAGATAGTTTCTTGCCATAAACATCTCGATCCTCCCAACCAATTTGAGTTGAAAGTCCTTTGTCATGGATTGTGATGGTAGTAGGCGATCCAACACGGCTCCTCTTAGAGCGTTCTTCAGCGGTGAAGGCTCTCCATTCAGGACCATCGTCTATCAGCTTTTCCTCTACAACAGTACCACAGTTGCGGCAAATATGCTCTCCTCTAGTCTCATCCAGAATAACATCAGTACTCCCGCATTCGGGGCACTCCATATCCTCTTCCTCTTCTCTATAGGATGTATCTGGTTTTTTACTCATTCTTTTTTCTACCTACAATTTTGTTCTTGTATTTTCTTAGCGAAAATGAAGTATCTGCATTACACATGTAATTTGATACAGTTATGGGATTTCTTGCTTTGGTTATATTCGTTAACTTCAAAGTTGGAATCTCTACACTAATCTATTTTTTTAACTTATCAAAATATAGAGAAACCAACCAATTTACCCTTCGAAATTTTCCAGTTTGATATTTAAATCTTTCTCTTTTTAAATCTTTTCGCAATAAAAAATCTGCTCTTTTCACATATAAATCTTTCTGTTACTTGGCAAATATACACTATAATTTAGGAAAAATTTACCTCAACCAATAACACAGTATAAGTGCAATATTTTTTGCCAATGAATCATGTAATATTTTAAGTTTGCTGTCAAGAATTTCTCTTTCGGAAAATAGATCTTCTAGTAGGTTTATATCCCCCAATTTCATTCTCAGAATCAGTATCTACTCGTTTTTCTAAGATTTCTTCCAACTTCCTTTCCAACTTCTTGTTTAGCTCAATCTGTTTTACAATCTTCCAATCTTTGTGGAGGTTGATTTCTTCATTTTTTATCATTTGTCTCTATTATGACTTAATCCTTGGACATTAATATTACCTAACATTTAGAAAATTAAAGGTTTGGACTACACAAAAGTGGAGTTGTTTAGATTTTCTATTTGTTCTCAATCTCGATTTCGCTCGCCGCTCACAAATGGTGTAATGCCTTTTCTTATTTTATAATCATACAAACTCTCGTCCTTTATCTCTTCTTTTTCAAATATTGATTTCTTCTCTTTCTCGTATATTTCATAGAGCGAGACATCATCAGTTCCATCAAGCAGGTCTCTCTTGTTATAATCTTTGTAGATGTAAAAAGCGAATAATTTTCCTTTTTGATTGATGTATTTCAAGTCATAATAACTGCTGAAATCACTCAGACTATCAAATACTTCCATAGGTATTTCATCCATGTCGTCTAAATACAAGAAAATAGGTTTGGGATAAGAAATCCTTTTAGGTATCAGAATATCTGCTTTTACTCCCCATTCCTTAACATAACTCTCTAGTATACCCTTTATTCTATTCAGAGTTGCTTGTTGAACATACTGTTGCATGTTTTCAACATATTCCTTCATTTTCTCACTATTTGACTCTGACATTCTTTGTCTCCAATAGATTTTCAGATAAGTTATACCCCAACTTTATTTTCAAAAAAATAATTGTATAATCAAGAATATTAAGGTTTTCTAATAAAAATGTTCTAGATACCTCCAAAGCTAATAACAAGGAAATTTGAATTAGTCTTCAAATATCTTTGAAAAAGGTTATTATTTCACTTCTACTACAGTCTAGAAGTCTCTTACAAACATATTTTTGAGAATATTGTTTTTTGACACAAGGTTAAAATTATATAAAGAGATTGGTTTTCTTAATAAATTACCTTTAGTTGGTTATATCATGAATGTCAAAGAATTTGATGTAGTTGTAGTTGGTGCTGGTTTAAGTGGTCTTCGTGCAGCTCTTGAACTTTCTGAACACTGGAAAGTAGCTGTTGTAAGTAAGGTTCATCCTGTCCGTAGTCACTCTGGTGCAGCTCAAGGAGGTATCAATGCTTCTCTGGGAAATACAGAGGCAGGACAAGATGATTCTCCTGAAAAACACGCTTATGACACCGTTTATGGTTCAGATTATCTTGCAGATCAAGATGCGGTTTTATTTATGTGTGAAGAAGCACCAAAGATAGTTATTGAATTTGAGAGTATGGGAGCACCATTCTCACGGTTAGACTCCGGTCTTATTGCACAAAGGCCATTTGGTGGAGCAGGTTTCCCAAGAACTTGTTATGCAGCAGATAGAACAGGACATGTTCTTTTACATACGCTTTATGAGCAATGTATTCACAAAAGTGTCCAGTTCTTCGATGAATATTTCTTAGTTGATTTAAACAAAGTTGGAGATCAGATAACGGGTATTCTTGCTTTAGATATGAACACTGGAGAACTTGCAATTTTCAGATCTGGTTACGTGATTCTTGCAACAGGGGGGTTTGGTAGAATCTATAAACGTTCAACTAACGCTATTATTAATACAGGTGATGGAGTTGGCGCAGCATTTCGAGCTGGTGTTCCAATGCAAGATTGTGAGTTTGTACAGTTTCATCCTACAACACTCTACGGAACAAACATCTTGATTACGGAAGGAGCTAGAGGCGAAGGGGGATTGCTCTACAATAACCTTGGAGAGAGATTCATGATGGAAGTAGCTCCAAAATCAAAAGAACTAGCTCCGAGAGATATCGTTGCGCGAGCAATAGATACGGAAGTGAAAGAAGGGAGAGGGTTTGAAGATGCTTATGTTCACCTTGATTTGACCCATCTGGGTGCTGAGAGGATAAATGAAAGACTACCTGGAATTAGAGAGATTAGTATCTACTTCGCAGGAGTTGATCCAATAGAAGAACCTATTCCAGTTCAACCTGGACAACATTACTCTATGGGTGGAGTAGGTACCAAATTAAATGGTGATTTCGGAGAAACAGAATTAGCTGGTTTATATGCTATTGGAGAAACTGCGTGTATTTCAGTTCATGGAGCAAACCGTTTAGGAGGAAACTCATTACTCGAAACTGCTGTTTTTGGGAGATATATTGGAAGAACTTTAATTGATAAAGGTTTACCCAAAATGCCAGAAGAGAAAGATATTATTGAAGCTGAAGAAAAACAACTCAAAGCATTAGAAGAATTATTTTCAAAATGGGAGAAAAACAAAGGTAAGAAACCCATAGAGATTAAGGAAGCAATGGGAGAAGCTTTAGATACAAAAGTTGGTGTTTTTCGAACCGAAGATGAACTCAAAGAAGCTTATGAAGAAATCTGCAAACTTCAAGAAGAATTCGAGAATGTCCACATTAGTACCTCAGAAAAACAATTCAATTTTGGATTAATACGAACCTTAGAATTACGGAACATGTTGGATATTGCTGAGGTAACAGCTTTTGCAGCTCTCTGGAGGAAAGAGAGTAGAGGAGCGCATTCAAGAATTGATTATCCAACCCGTAATGATGAGAAATATATGGTGCATTCTATGGTTATTAGAGATGATAAAGGAAAACTGAGTCTTTTTGGAAAACCCGTGAAACTTGGGAGATTTGAAGTAAAGGAGCGTGTCTATTAATGAGCGAAAAACAGACATTTCTAGTATTTAGAAAGAAACCAGATGAAGAAAAGGGAAGATATGAACGATTTGAAGTACCTAAACGCAAAGGAATGACCATTCTTGAAGCAGTCTTCTTTATTCAAGATTATCTTGATTCTTCGTTAGCGTTTAGATACTCTTGCAGAGGTGCAATTTGTGGTTCTTGTGGTATGACAGTCGACAAAGTACCAGAACTTGCCTGTAGAACACAAGTATCAGCCGTTAAAATGAAAAAGAAACCAGTCAAGCTCCCAGAATTTAATTTCGGGGATCATTCAGATTGGGATGAAGAGACCGAGATATTAATTGAACCTTTACCTAATATGGATATCATTCAAGATTTAATAGTAGATATGGAACCTTTTTGGCAATTCTACAAACAGGTTGAACCATATTTCAAAAGAGAATGGAAAGATATTGCGCCTGAATCTCATCAAAGCTCAGATGCAGCAAAATCAATAGAATATCTAATAAATTGTATCGCTTGTGGTTTATGTTGGTCTTGCCCAGTAAATGCAAAAAATGAAAAATATTTGGGACCTATGGCTTTAGCAAAAGCTGATAGATTCATCGCAGACAATAGATTATCAGAAGAACATCGGAAAGAGATATTGAAAAAAGTCTGGGAAGAAGATGGGATTCCAGCATGTGAAAAACTTTTTGTGTGCAACAGAATATGTCCTAAAGGTGTAAGACCAGGGACAGCAATCAATGACATTAGAACAAAGTGGACTACAAATGAATAAAGAAATGAGAATTGAAAATGATGTCTTAGGAGAACTTGAAGTTCCAGCTGAGGTTTATTGGGGAATCAACACTCAAAGAGCTCTGAATAATTTCAAAATCAGTGGAAGACAGTTTCCAGAATCTTTCATACTCTCTCTAGCAAAAGTGAAGAAAGCAGCGTTACTAGCAAATATGGAACTGGATTTAATAGATACAACCAAATCTCAAGCGATTTTAAAGGCAATTGATGAGTTGATCCAAGAAGGAAAATTACTAGATCAGTTTCCAGTGGATGTCTTTCAGACTGGATCGGGTACCCAGATTAATATGAACATGAATGAAGTGTTAGCAAATAGAGCAAATGAAATTCTAGGAGAACCATTAGGTAAGAAACACCCTATACATCCTAACGATCATATCAATATGGGTCAATCATCAAATGATGTTATACCAACTGCTATGCATCTGGTTACAATTTTATCACTTAAACAAGATCTTCTACCTATCTTGGAAACAGTAGTTACGACACTTGAAAACAAAATCACTGAATTCAAAGGTATAATCAAAGTAGCACGAACACATTTACAAGATGCTGTTCCAATTCCTCTTTCTGTTGAATTTTCAGTTTATAGGCAACAACTTGAAACGAACATAGTAAAACTAAGACTCATATGCGATGATCTGAGTTTTGTACCACTGGGGGGAACGGCTGTAGGTACTGGGCTGAATACGCACAAAGATTTTAGTTCCAAAGCAATATCTCATCTTTCAAAAATTTCGGTGTATGAAATTCATTCTAGCAAAGTTAAAGCTGAAGGGATAGCATCACATAGCACACTAGTAAGAGTGAGTAATGAACTGAAAACTCTAGCTCTTTCTCTTATCAAATTAGCTAATGATATTCGCTGGATGGGAAGTGGTCCCAGAGCAGGTTTAGGAGAACTGAAAATTCCCCAAAATGAGCCTGGTTCTTCGATTATGCCAAGTAAGATTAATCCCACTCAATCTGAAATGCTTCTGCAAGTATGCATCCACGTTCTTGGTAATGATACAACTGTTTCTTATGCTGAAGGCATGGGTAGTACTTTGGATTTGAATATTACCAAACCTTTGATTATAGACACCATCTTAGATTCAATAAATTTGCTTTCAAATGGTTTAACATCTTTCAACTTTAACTGCTTAGTAGGTTTAGAAGCAAATATTGATGCAATTAAAAAACAATTGCAAAGTAACTTAATGATTGTTACTCGAATTACTCCAGAAATCGGTTATGACATAGCTGCTGAATTGGCAAAAGAAGCTTATGATCAGAATAAGTCCATTGTTGAAGTCCTTGAAGAAAGCGAATTAGTCAATAAAGAGGAATTGATTAATAAACTGAAAGTAACCCAAGAATAGTCATTTACTGTTTTTTCTTTTTATTGAATAAACCTTACTACTAATTACTATTACAAAAAGACCAAAGAATATTGAGAATGAAGCTTTCCATGTGTAGGATTCAGGGGGATAGTAAATAGGATCTTTCAATGGGAATAAATCTAGACTTTCAGCTTCACCATCAATTTCATAAGTCTTTTTCGAGCCTCTACCAGACCAGTAGTTTCCGATTTTAATATCAGGATGATACCAAAGGTTTTTTGTTCCACTATCAAAAGCTTGACTGGTTCCAATAAGTGGTTCATTATTGATGAAGCTATTACGATAAATAACAAAATCTTGTGTACTTGAACTAAGATAAATACCATAACCTTCATTTCCAAATATCAGATTTGTTGAAATTGTACCCAGCTCACTATTAGTAGCGTAAATTCCATAGTTTCTGTTAAAAGAAAGTGAGTTCTCGAACAACAATATATTCTTTGTCCCTGAAAGAAATATACCTTGATTTTTGTTATGATTAATCTGATTCCACATTAAAGAGGAATTGGTTGAACTCCATAATGATACCCCAATATAATTATACTCAAAATAGTTATTAATGAAGGTTGTATTTAATCCTGAATCTTGAACACCTGTACTCCAACCATTATATGAACAATTACTATTCTTGACTAGGGTATTTTTCGTTTTTTCAGCTATATATAGCCCTTCATAAGAACTTGATTTTATAGATGTCAGACCATCAATAAGACAATTTTCAGAAGAAATCAATTGAGTTCCACGAACAGTACCAATACAAGTTATATTCTTAAATTTCGTATTGCTAGAATGAAAATCCATGAAACCTATTTGGCAAAGATTTGCTAAACCATTCTCGACCTTACAATTATTACTAAAGAACACTGTACAACCTATGAAAGAATTGTTAAACAACATATTTTCAAAAGTAACGTTTTTACACTTTATTGCTAAAATCTGACCATATAATGAAGCATCTAAAGAAATATCAGAGATATTTCTAAGAATTAGAATAGAGGTTTTGATAGTTTTATACAATTCTGATTTCCATCTAAGAATAGTGTTATTCTCGAATAGAATAGAATCTATTTCCTGTTCAGAAACATCTATGAATATCCCACCTTCTTCGAAATTATTATTGTAAACATGACAATTTTCAGAAGAAGTGATAGACAGACCACAATAACGTCTATCGCTAGATGATTCATTAATTCCATTCAAAATAGTGTTATTAGCTACCGTTACATTTCTTGATTTAGATATGATAATTCCGTTAACATTACTATCGCATGTATTGTTTGCAATTATAATGTTTGAGCAGTCGATGATACTAAAACAGTTCTTAATCATAGCAGGATAAAATAGATCAATTCTCATTATTTGATTGCTTCTCAGGACAGCTGAGCCTGTATTCAAGCCTTCAAGTACTATACCATCAATATGTTCTGTTTGACAGTTTTGAATAATAAAATGCTTTGTCACATTAGTTATATAGAACAAACTAGATTCATTAAAACCAGATCTGACAATATAGGAATCAATTAGATAGGGGCTTTCTATTGTTCCATTTCCAGGAAAACCAAAGGTTATGAAATCTTCATCAGAATCAATTACCAAACGTTCAATAGTTGTATAGAACTTCGGTTGGTTATTTAATGTATCATTATCAATTTCACTATTAATTTGCATATATTCTTCTGATATTAAAAATGGATTACTGCTAATTGTCACAGTACAGGATAAAATCAGTAAGATGACAACTAAGCTCTTTTTTTTTGCACAAAGAATATCCATCATTACAAATTTTAAGTAAAAATCTTAATATCTCTTTCTCTATTAGAAGAGATTTTTTTCTAGATACTGCAAACATTCATACTTAGTGTTAATTATTTCTTCACCCATGATAGCTAAGGTGAGTAGATGTTTTGCACGACCTATTTCTTGACCTTCTATTTTGAAATGTTCTGCTATTTCCTTCCCACCAACAGAAAGATCAAAGAAAATCAAATCTCTTTTAGA
>CAZPXJ010000012.1:0-31338 GCA_964590855.1 uncultured archaeon | reverse complement strand
ACGTTCTTCTAAACTGGAAAAATCTCTTCTTTCTACCTTTATACTTTGGTTTGCTTTCAAGATAAGAAGAATATTTTTAGTTACTGGATCCGCTGCTTTAATAAATTGTCTAATCCCCAAATCAGCAATTTTTTCATCTAACATTTTTTCCAAAATAATACTCAGCGAAATATGCTTATGTATCCCAAGTTTCTCTTTATTTGAAAATTTGTAAATCTTAAGAATTTGATTGACTTCAGTAACTAGTTTTTGCTCAACTACAGATGTATCATCTGGATACTCACCATCTTCAAACTCTAGCTTAACTTCCTTCAAAATTATAGCTAAATAGGGAAAGAGTTCTCTTACATTGTTTTCTTGAAGGAACCTTATTTCTGCTTCAATTCTTTCATAGACTGACTTAATTGTGAATTTGTCTGGGTTTAATTTCTCATTTACGATCTGAGGAAACATTGTTTCAAAAATATCCAGCTTAACCATTAGTTGAAAAGCTAATAAAGGATTATAATTTATTGATTGTTTAAGTTCATTGAGTATTCTCTCTGAAGGTACATCAAGTATATTCTTTACATGAGATTTAATACCTTGCATGGTTTCCTCAGAGATACTGAAACCCAAACTACATGCAAAACGAATCGCTCTGAACATTCTCAAATAATCTTCTTGGAATACTATCTCAGGATTTCTTGTGGTGTGAATTATTTTACTACGTAAATGTGCTGTTCCATTAAAAACGTCTATGTATTGATCATCAAACATAATTAACGCATTAATTGTAAAATCTCGACGACTAAGATCCTCTACTATTGTTGCTGATTCTACAATTGGTACTCTAGATGGATATTCGTATCTTTCTTTTCTAGTTGAATTAAACTCAAATACAAGATTTTCAGGAAGTCTAACTTGAGTAGTCAATGTTTTATTACTCATCTTTCCTATTTTCCCACCTAATTCCGTAGCGATTGTCTCTGTTAATAGGTTGATATCCCCTTTAAATACAACAAAATCCACATCTTCAGTTGGTTCTCCAAGCAATAAATCTCTAACAAATCCCCCCACAATTCCCATTGAACAATTTAGGTTTCTTGAAATCTGTTTGATTTGCTCAATTCTAATTACTACTTTAGGATTGATTCTATTAAATAAATCCTTATTTATGGTATAGATCGAAGGCTCAATTCCTGCTTGTTTTAACTCAGTTAAGCACAATTGAAAATCAGAATCAACCTTCGAATCACACATAATAGTATTGTTTTTCTTTAGAATTAAAAGATTTTTTACTTCTAATTTCTATAGGTTTTTAAGAATGAATGTACTTTTCTTTACAGATAAGGGAATAAGTAGTGTAAAGAATGACATTTGACACATTTCTTGCTGGATTTGAGAATGTACTATGGTACATTTCTTTAGGTTTGTTAATTTCAGGAGGAATTTTAGTTCTTTTATCCTTTGTTTTCAATATAGAAGGTTTAACACATGCTTTTGGTGGCGATCATGATGTTTCTATAGATCACGACATCTCAGCTGATCATGATATCTCAGTAGATCACGACGTATCTGTGGATCATGATGTTTCTATTGATCATGATTTCTCTATAGACCATGAGGTATCTGTGGATCACGAGGTATCAGTTGACCATGAAGTATCTTTAGATCAGGATGTTTCTATAGATCACGATATTACTGCTAAAGGAGATCTCACTCATGTAGAATTAGATGGTTTGAAAGATGTGACCCACTCCTCAGCACCAATCTTCTTACTTTTATCAACTTATTTCTTGATATTCGGAATTCTAGGAGTCACAACATTGAGGGTTTTATCTGATAGCTTAGGTTTGAGAATTTTCCGAATTTTAATGGTGATAGTTACTCCATTTGTTCTAGCTTGGGGTATAACAAATATCTGGAAAAGAATTTCTAAAACAACCGTAAAAACCATTAGAAGAGGTAATCAGCTTATTGGAATGGAAGGAATTGTATATATTCCTGTTGACGAGAAAGGAGGAGTTATTCACGTTAATCTTGGGGAAGGTTTAGGAATACAAAAATTACCTGCAAAAAGCTTCAACTATCATGATAGATTCGAAAGAGATGAAGAAGTAAGAATAGTAGCAATAAAGAATGGTACCTATCTAATTGATGAAAAATAAGGGAAAAAAGAAACTAAATAGTTTCTTCTGTTTCTACTGTAGTTGATTCACTGGTTTCTTCTGGAGATTCTCTTATCTTGTAGATTTGTCTGATAAACATTATACAAGAAGCAGCTATCAATACGCCTACAGGAATAATAATACTAAGAACAGTACCTAAGATGAATTCCATTGTTATTTGTATTTGAATTGAACCTACTATACCATCAGCATTTTCAATTTGTAATGTATAGTTGTATTCACCAGTCCCTAGACCAGTCAATTGTAGAGATAAACCAGTAGGATTTTGATGAGCTAGAAAGTCAAACTCATATGAAAAGATCTGTTCATCGTCTTCAAGAATTCTTAAGGTAGCAGAGGTATCAATAGGATATTTCATACAGTCCCAAGTTATAAGGTTCAATTCCAATGGTGCGCCCATTTTCAACAAAAAGGTTTCAGCATCAGAAATGATTATCGGTGTTTCATAGTATCTTTCGATCATATAACTTTGGTATGCAAACTCAGTAGAATTCTGCATCTCAATTTCCCAAACAATCTCTCCTTCTGAATTAACTTCAGTATAAAAGATTGAATGTGTGTCATTGAGTAGAATTGCTGAATCGCCCCTATTACCAAAAATACCTAGTGTGTTTCCATTTGGTAATCTGTTGCTATCTCCGGATGTAGGAGAGTAGTAGTCAGAAGATGGTGCAACAAAAGACCATTCTTCATAGATTTTTTCTTGAGCAACATTTATTCTAAACTCAAGATATCTAGAATATCCATCTGTAAGTTGAAGAGAATCAGGATTGGTAATATTTCGCCCATCATTGTCGAAAATCATGTATATATCATCACCCAAAGATTCTAGATTATAAGGATGCCACCAGATCGTATCCACAGTCTCTTCAGCAAAATTTTCTACAGTAAAATCACCTAATCTTCCTGCAGACCAAAGGATGTTTCCATCTGTTTTGTTAATATTATAAAGTGTATCATGATTTCTCACGAGTAATAAGATCTCGTCATCATCAAAGTTCCAAACAATAGAATTTGCATTCATCCAATCAGCATAACCATCATAGGTTTCATTAAGCCCTAAGGAGGTATGGGCAACAGAATCAAAAGGTAAATGTGTTGTTGCATCCCAAGTCCAAACAGGATAACCTGTTAAATTGTATTCGATCACATTTTGATAACTTACATTTAATCCATCCCACAGATCATTAGAAATAACGGTTTCTATAACCAAAAATGTCTCAGTATTAGGATTATATACTATATCTAAAACATCACCAGATATTGGAAGTACTTCTTCTACTCCAGTATAAAGATTAAATAGTGTTATGAAATCCTCCGAGGAACTTTTCTCTATTATTATTGTTGTAGAATTATATGGAACAGCTAGAATGTTTCTTGAAGTGTTAAAGTAGTTAACAATGTTCCCATCCATATCAACAATCATTGATCCTGTTCCCATGTTATTAAAAGTTGCAGGATCTCCGGGTATAATTTCATTTCTCATTATTGGTACGTAATTCAAACCAGCGATAACCTGATTTGAAATATATTGTCTCAAATTTAGATCTTGGGTAATATTTCCTAAATCCTCATCAGCTAGTAATACAGGATAACCACCTGTATTATCAAGCACGTAACTCTCAACAACTCTCATTTGAGGATTAAAAGCTAACATAGATAAGAATAGTATTAAAAAGCTTACTAGTGCTGTTTTTCTTATTTGCATGGAAGAAAGAAGAAGATGAAAGTTAAAAAAACTTTCTAAACAAAATCTATTTTACTTTTTCACTATTTTCTTAAGTTTCAGATACCTAGTGGTAAATATTGTTACCCCTGATATGACTATGATACTTGGTAATGTGATGTTAAGGATTAATGCAATAGTAGTTTTATCTAATACAGTAATTGTAACCCAAGTATTTGCACTGTTCTCAAATGCATCAAAAAGAGTAAGAGTTACATATATTTCACCAATAGTCGTGAGTGGAATTGTACAATTTATGATTCCTCCACTCCAGTCTCCTGATTGGAAAGTTGAACCGTCAATAGAGATCGAATAGTTCAACGGATTACTATCAAAAGCTACCCATGTTAGAATTACAAATTCATCTCTTTTTTCTACTTCCAGATTCATCAGATGTTGAATCACTGGTGGATAACTATCCCATTCTGGTTCATTGTAATAAAATGCTTCAATTGCATCGAGATCTAGATAAGCTCCTGAGATATATTGAACTTTGATGTATCTTACTGAACTGAATGATACAGAAGCAATATTGAAACTAGAATTTCCGGTAGCAGTTCCAAGGTAAGTGAATGGATTTTCAATATCATTGCCAATCCAGATTTGATACTCTCCACCTGACGTATAAACGCGGAAATCATCTCCATTCTGATTCAACACTTCTTCATTTTCTCCCATATCCAGAGTGAGGTAACCGTGTGTATATGTCTCAATCAATCTACATGATTCATTATCTGGAGCACCTAAAGCATTTTCTTCGTCTAAATAAACATCTGAGAGACTATATACTACAGCATCTGCATATGGATCAGCTTTATTCAACCAAACAACCACATTAACTGAGGACGAGGTTTCGTATAAACTTTCATCAACTACTTGAAGAGTTACATTATGTTGGCCTGGTCCCCATACAGAAACATCCCAATCAGCTGTACTATAGGTGAATAATATATCAGTAAGAATCCCTTGATCATGAATCACACTATCTACCCATAAATACCACGAACTACCTCCATGTATCAGCCAAGATATAGTTATATTTCCTAACCCATATTGATATTCTTGTACACTGGGAATATAAAGGACAATAGGAGGGGTAGGAGATGTTATAGTTAGAAGAACTGAAGAAGAAGTTATAAATTCGGCATGATCAAAAGCAATGAGTGTTACATTGTATACACCTTCATCGAAATAAGGGATTTTCCAGTTTAACTCTAAGTTTTTTATTGTCCAATTTTGTATTTCATATAAACTGCCATTCACCCATATCTCCCACTTCTTAGGGGTGTTGTCAAAAATATTCCATTGAATATATTCAATCTCACCCCAAATAATGAAGATATTTAAAGAACTTGGAATTATCTCTGGAGGTTCAGCTGGATATACATGTGCAATGAATGTCGTGTTGTATACAAGCACAGTAGAATTGAACAACAGAAACTCTATTTTATGATCACCAATTCCTAACGTGTTTAGATCCAAACTTATATTGGTTGAAAACCACGTTGTAGAATTGTAAATCAAATCATTTACGGTCAGATTCAGCTGAAGTGGTGTTTCAGCCTTACCTTCCCATTTCAGAGATGATTTAGTCTGACCTAATTCTATTTCAGTAAATCCAATTTGTATCACATAGAATGATTTGACTTCAACATCAATTGTTCTCACTACTTCATGTTCAGCATCATCCTCAAGAGTAATCGTAAGATTATAGTTTCCTTTTGCGAGCTTCCCTAGATTTAAATCTAAAGTAGTTTTTCTCCAATATGACCGAAAGACATGTGGTCCTTCTTCAACTAGAGAACCGTTTAAATAAACTCTATAAATCCCCTCCAAGTCTGTTCGGGTTCGGTATCCTGACCATGTATCTAACTGGACAGTTGTATTTTCAATAGAATTACTATAAACGTTATCAATTTCCTCTATTCCTGGAGAAGGTATAAATCTTTCACACCTATATATTCCATAGAGATAAACATCTGTTTCAACAAAATCCATTTTCCAAACAATTTCTTTTTGCTCGTTTATTTCTAAAACTTTAGCATTTTTGGAATTAAAAGAATGTGTCATGCTTCCAAATGTACCTAATCTATTTCCATTTGGCAATTTATCTGCATCCCCCCAAATGCTGCTATAATATTGCTCTGGAGCTTCATAAGTCCAAGTTTCGTTAGCAATTTTCTTCTCTTCATCAATCACTATTTCTACAATTCTAGTATGCCTACTATACGGATCAGTTTGATTATGAAAGTCATTATCAAAGAAAATTATCCTATTGTCATCAAAATATTCAAATCCATGAGAATGATACCATAAGGTATTCTTCTGATTACCCTTCAAATCATATAAATCAAATTCTCCATGTTCGCCTAAAGACCAGATTAACTCACTTGATGTATGGTTTATTTTGTAAATAGTATTCAAATCTCTGCAACTGAGCAAGATTGTATCATCATCAGGATTATAGAAAAGAGAATTACAATGAGTAATTGAACGCGCATTACCAGACATATCTTGATAGGGACACCATTGAGTGTGAGAGACAAATGATTGAGTGGATATTGACCAAACAGGTTCACCCATTTGAGTATATTCTACAATTCTGTCGAAGGCATACAGAAATCCTTCAATGATTGCTTCTTCTCTCTGTAAGGTAAGGAAAGTGTTGGTAGAGCTAATATATTCAATGTCATGATGTTCACTGAAATTCAAATCTTTGGTAGTATTTTTAAAGAAATTCCAAAGAAAAGGACGAAGCACCCCTCCAACAATTATAGTTGTTGAATTGATGAACTTAGCGACAGAATAAACTAATGCTTGTGTAGAACCAAGAAATCTCGAAGAAATAACATTGCCTTCCATGTCTATAACGATCAGATGTATTTCTTGTAAATGAGTTATTGCATTTTGTTTATCAAGCACAAATAGATTATAACCATCATAATACTCCCCGTTAGTTGTGATATTCAACTCTGAAGAAGAAAACGAACCTATAGGAGGGAGATCAAGTTTAATATTATCAGAATATTGATCCGAAGAGATTTGTGGTTCAGCTATTTGATTATTACTTGTGTTTGAAGTAGTGATTAGTGAAGGATGCAAAAACGTACTAAGAATCATGATTGTTATAACAAGTAAACTACGAAGTTTACTGAATTGTTTTTTGTCAGAGAAAAATGAGGGTATAAACAAACTAATCGAAAAAAAGAAGTAAAAAAGTATATTTAACATTTATGACTGTTTTTCAATATTTTTCGTTGAACAAATACTACTAACACAGCTAGTGTTGATACACCTATTGAACTATATCCCCAAGCGAAGGGTAATGTTCTAGTAACATCGTCAATTGAAGCATAAATGCCAAACAAGTTAACACAAAAACAGAAATTATTATTTTCTTTTTCATAGTTTCACTTTTTTAGATAGTTTACATTAAGCAAATTACACCCTAATTGTGAAATAGGTCATAAAACCTTTCTTCAGTCTCAATGGAACAACTAAAAGACAGCAAAAAAATTCAGAAAAATAGTAAAGAGAAAAAAATTATCTCTTTCTTTTTGCTAATCCTACTACAGCTGCAATAACAGTTAGACCAAGGAAACTGAAAGCCCAACTATACGGAGTACTAGCATATCCACTGTCAAGTACAAAATGCATCTTACCAGTGATTGTGGTAGTGGAAATATCTGCATCTACTTCAATTAGAAATTCAATTTTTCCAAGTAAGCCTGTAATGATATTGACAGTTGAATCTATCTTTACTTTTTGATACTGAGAAATTTGTGTACTTCCCATATCAACAAGAATATCCGTTACAATTTCCTGTTGGTATACAAAAACATCCCCTTGTATAGAGTATTCAACTTTTACGTTGTATGAATAATCGTAGGTATAACCACTGTATTCAGTAGAGTATTCGTAGGTTTCATCCACATTAGCACCAGTTACTTCTTCAAGTATCTGCTCATAAATATTATATGTACCGGTAGCGTTAGTATAAGTTACTGGATTAATGAAAAATGCGTCATAAGCATAATCCAACCCATAATCAATAATCTCACCTAAACTACTATCTGGGAGTAATACACCATCTAAATATGATTCGTACCAATCGCCTACTGCGGTATCAGGATCATCAGTAACAACTAACTTGATTTTGTCACCTTTAGACAATTCTTGACTTCCAATTGTAGCATAATATGTGTAATCTGAGAAATCTCCCTCAAAAATAGAAGTTTTTACTGTCCATTCATATTCATTTCCTACAGCAATTTCATCTGAATATCCTAAAGTACCTGTTGGATAATCGGCTTTTGTTGTGATAGGAAGGAAGATTAAACAAGATAACATCAGCATTGATATTATTAGTTTTTTATTCATTAAATCACCTTTCTTGCTTAAAGCAAGACTAATCAATGTAATGTTAATAATCCAATAAAAACCTTTCTTCGGTATCAATCAACCAATTATAATGATAAAAAATGGAAAAAAGAAGGTGTTTATCTTCTTCTTTTAGATATACCTACAACAACAGCAATGATAGTTAAACCCAGGAAACTAAAAGCCCAATCATAAGGAGTTTTAGCATACCCACTATCTACTAAGATATGCATTTTACCATCAACTGTGGAACCAGTATGTGCAGAGTATATATCTGTTAAGACGTCCATTTTACCCAACAACCCTGTTCGGATATTTGTTGTGGTTTCAATTATATTCATTATTGATTCACTAATTTCGGTTGTTGGACCTATAAGACTTAAGGAATAGCCGATCTGGTATTTAATTACAAAGACATCTCCTTGAAGCGATATTTCTATTTTTTCCGTATATGAGTAAGTATAGGTGTATTCTGAAGTTTCATCAGAGTAAGTGTAACTGTTGTCTTCATTGTTATCTTCAAGTTCTTCCAAAATTTGTTCATAGATATTATAGGTTCCTGTAACATTTGTATAGGTCACTGGATTTATGAAAAAACCTCCGTAAGCATAGGCAAGACCCATACTTAGGAATGCACCAAAAGTTGCACTTGGTAGAAGATCACTTCCTAGATAAATCTCGAACCAATCCCCTATAGCAGTGTCGGGATCATCAGTAATCACAAATTTGATTTTGTCTCCTTTAGACAGCTCTTCACCACCTACAGTAGCAAGGTAAGTATAAGGTGCGAAATCTCCTTCAAATACTAATTGTTTAACAGTCCAAACAAATTCACTACCAATAACAATGTCATCAGAATAGCGTAAAGTCCCTGTCGGATAATCAGCTTTTGTTGTAATGGGGATAAAAACCAAGCTAGTTAGTATAATTATTGTTGTAATTAGTTTCTTATTCATAAATTCACCATTGTATTTCTTTTAATTTTACTAGTATGATAGTTATGAGATAATCGATAAAAACATTTCTGCAAAAATGATTAAAATAAAAAAAGGGAAAAAGAGTTAATTATCTCTTTCTTCTTGCTAGTCCTACTACAGCTGCAATAACTGTTAAACCTAGGAAACTAAAAGCCCATTCATAAGGAGTTGCTGCATAACCACTGTCAATCAGTAAATGTATTGATCCTGCACCATAAGGTGTATTAGCATCCATTTTCATTTCGACTTTGCCCATTAGCCCAGTTACAGTATTAATGGTCATCTCTTGTTCCGCTTCCATTTCCATAGTTTGAGAAGTACCGCCACCTTCAATAGAGGCATACAATCTCATGTATACCTCAATAACAAAAACATCTCCCTTAATAGAAAAGGTAAGCCTTTCGGTGAGACCAAGTTCGTAGGTAAATCCCGAATATTGAGTGGATGTATCTGTATGTTCATCTACGTTTTCTAGTTCTTCTAACAATTGTTCATAGATATTGTAGGTTCCTGTAGCATTTTCATAGGTTACAGGATTGATGAAGAAACCACCAACACCATAATATAAACCAAATGAAAGATCATAAGGATCCCCGGTTACTAGAACATCATTGATGTACATCTCAAACCAATCACCTACTGCGGTATCAGGATCTTCTGTTACTACGATTTTAATTTTCATTCCTTTTGAAAGATCAGTATCTCCAATAGTTGCATAACTTGTATAAGATGCGAAGTCCCCTGTTAAATCAAATTTTACAACTGACCATTCATATTCAGCACCTGCAACAATGTCATCAGAATACCCTAGAATCCCTGTTGGATAATCAGCTTTTGTTGTAATGGGCATGAACATCAATGCAGTCAACATTACTAAAGCTGTGATAATTTTTTTGTTCATAATTTCACCTTTGTTTATTGTACAATAAACCAATATTAACTTTATAAACCGTTCAATAAAAACCTTTCTTCAGTCTAAAGGTGATAACCAAAAGTTATAAAATGAAATAAAAAGGAGAAAGAAAAGATTCTTATCTCTTTCTTTTAACTAAACCTACAACGGCTGCAATGACGGTTAAACCTAGGAAACTATAGGCCCAGCTGTAAGGAGTTTCGGCATATCCACTATCAATAAGCATGTGTAATTCACTTTCAATTCCAAAACTATCAGAACGGAAATACATTTCCATTTTACCTAATAAACCAGTTCGGATATTGAGTGTTGATTCTATTCTCATTCCTTCTCCATAAGAATAATCATTTCCTCCGTTTACCCCTGTTCTTTGAATGTCATAAAAGAAACAAACAGAATAGACGTCACCGGTTATCTTATATTCTACTTTCATTTGATAGTTGAAGTCATAAGTGCTATCAGTGCCAACTCCAGAGGTCTCTAACGTGTATTCATCATTTTGAGATTCTACTTCTTCAAGTAATTGCTCATAGATGTTATAAGTTCCAGTTGTATTGGTATAGGTTACTGGGTTGATAAATTTACTAATGCCTGTAAAATAGTCCATTTCTGAGTAGATAAGATCACTCAAAGTTGGTGTTGCTATTTCAACATCATTTAAGTATAGATCATACCAGTCTCCACCATTATCGGGATCATCTGTCACTACAATTTTGATTTCATCTCCTTGTTCAAGAGTTGTAGTGTTAATGTAGATTTCGCTAGAAAAGGTTGTAAAGTCACCAGCAAATGTTAGCTTTGAAACTGTCCACCCAAATTCACTGTCAACTGCAATCTCATCAGAATAACCAAGTGTTCCTGTAGGGTAATCAGCTTTTGTTGTGATAGGCATAAAAGCTAAAACTGAAAGAATAATTAATGTCATAAAAACTTGTTTTTTCATAATTTCACCTTTAAGTCTGTTGTACAATAGACAATATTGATTTTATAAACCACGCAATAAAAACTTTTCTTCAGCCTAAAGGCGATAACAAAAAGTCATAAAATGAAATAAAAAAGGAGAAAGAAAAGATTCTTATCTCTTTCTTTTAACTAAACCTACAACTGCTGCGAAGACGATTAAACCAAGGAAACTAAAAGCCCAACTGAAGGGTGTGTTGGCATAACCGCTGTCAATCAAAATATGCATAGTACCAGCAATAGTTGAAGTAGTTGACATTCCTAAAGATACATCAACCATATATTCTGTTTTACCTATCAAACCTGTGTTAATATTAATAGTTGTTTCAACTCTTATTTCTATATGTTGTTCAATATCATATCCGCCACCTTTCAAAGACATTCCTTCATACTCGTACATAACAACAGAAAAAACATCTCCTTTTATTGCGAATTCTATTTTTTCCGAATATGAATAAGAATAGGTGTAGCCACTATACTCAGTTGAATCACTATCACTGTTATCCTCATTTTGATCTACAACCTCTTCTAGTATTTGTTCATAAATACCATAAGTACCTGTTGCGTTAGTATATGTGACAGGATTGATAAAGAAATTCCCAGAAGCATAATACATTCCATAATCCAAAAGAGAACCAAAATCAGCACTAGGAAGTAGTTCAGAATCAAGATAAATTTCATACCAATCTCCAATAGCTGTATCAGGATCATCAGTTACAACTACTTTGATTTTTGAACCTTTGGAAAGGTCTTCTCCACCGATAGTAGCATAAGAAGTGTAATCTGAGAAATCACCAGATAGATCTAAAGTTTTAACAGTCCAAGTATACTCATTACCAACAGCGATATCATCTGAATAACCTAAAGTTCCAGAAGGATAATCAGCTTTCGCTGAAATAGGTAAGAACATCAAACTTGTCAAAATAACTAGAGTTGTTATTATTTTTTTATTCATAAATTTCACCTAATATGGGTTATAGTTAAACCTCATCTATCTATATTGAGTAAAATCATTAAAAGTCTTGTCTAAGAGGTTATTAAGGAAAAGAATAAGTTTGGAGGGTTATTTTTCTTTTTCTTGAATAGGGATACAACACAGAATTATAGGTAATCCAAGGAGACTGAAAAACAAACATTTAAGGTTTTAGTATATTTACTTTAAATTAATAAATGCATTTTTTCATGAAATAAAAGTACAACATATCATTCTAAAATTCTATAACTTTATTTGGAAACCTTAAAAAGCACCCATGTTAGTAATTTTAACACTAACGAAATGAAACGAGGGTATGACAAGATATGATTTGGTATATTTGGTTACCAGTAGGGCTAGTGATAGTTTTAGTACTGTTCTTATTATTTTATGCATCTAGATATAGAAAGTTCACTTCAGATACTTACATGATTCATTTTAGAAATGGGAAAGTGATTAAAGCTGGTATTGGTGGCAGAGCTGTTATTATTCCTCTAGTTGATGAAGTAAGAGTTGTTCCTGTTACAACACAATCCACTTTTTTGGAAGCTAGAGAGAAAGTTTTATCGAGGGAATTCCAAGAGATAAGTGTAACTGCATTTGTTTTCTGGAGAGTTATTGATCCAGAAGTAGCATTCTCGAGAACCTCTTGGAACAAATCAGATGAAGCTTATATTGAGAACATAATTAGTAACGCAGCAGAGAGTATTATCCGTACAACTTGTGCAAACATGGCTTTAGAGAAGATCATCAGGGACAGACAAGCTATTATTGAATCAGTTACTAAAGAGCTTCATTCTTTGACAAAGGATTGGGGAATGTTAGTTGAGAGTTGTGAAATACGAGATATAGAAATAATAGATCCTAACCTCAAAGCAAATGTTAGTGCTATTATGAAAATAGAGCAGGAAAAACTTGCCCGTTTGAAAAGCGCTGAAATGGAAGAGATTACAAAACTACGTGATCTTGAAGTCAGCAGAAAGGTAGGTATTGAACAACAAGAAGTAGGTTTGGAAGTAGAATCAAAAGAGAAAGATAAGGAGATTGCAGTTCAAGAATTAGAGAAAAGACGACCTGAAGTTGAAGCTCAAACTTTCCAAACTAAAATAGAAATCGAAGCCAGTGCAGAAGCATCAAAGATTAAACAATTAGCTGAGGCCAAACAGTTTGAGATGGAATCTAGAGCCAGGGGTGATGCTGCTGCCATTTTGGAAGCGAAAACAGCAGAAGCTGAAGGTATATTGAAACGTATCCAAGCTCTTGCTGAAGCAGATGCAAGATTATTCCAAGAGATGATAATTGAAAAGTTACCAGAGATCTACCAGAATCTCGAAATCGATCAAATGATTGTAACCGGTAACAAAGAAGATGCATTCTCTTCAATTGCAAATGCAATTGTACCATTCTTGCAAATTATTCCAGAACTTACCAAGAAAACTAATTTAGGAAAAGAAGGGAAGAAAGACTAATTCTTCCTCCTATATTTTTTGCATTAAAACAAATCCATTGGCTAAACCAATATATTTTTCTCTTGATATCCCATAATGCTTCAGTTTGGCCATATGAGATTCTTTTTCCAAATCTAAGAAGAAAGAATCATAGATACTCAATACCCAGTTCATAGACATATCGAACTGAGGAATCATACTAAAAGCTAGATATCCTTCAGTGTTAAGAGCTGTTTGAAGTGCAGAGATGTACTGCTTCTCATCTTCTACAAACATGAACTTTGACCCTAAAAACAAGTCAATAGTATTTTTGATGTTTTCTGTCGGTATTTCTTCTCGCTCTATAAATTCCACATTGTAGATCTCATAAATATCTTGTAACACTTGACATCTATAAAGTGAATTCAAAGGCTCTGAACTTATTACATTAACTGCATCTCCGAAGAAATCTGCGAAGTGAAGTGCGTTATATCCAGAACCTACTCCCCAGTTGAGAACGGAAATTTTGTTTTTCACATCAAAGAGCGGTAATCTTAATTTTAGACTTTTAAAAAACAAATCTCTTATTAGAAACATTAATTCTGTTCCAGAAAGTACATCTATTGCTTGAATGTAGTCCTCTTTAGAGAGCTTTCCTTGTTCTCCTTTGAGAATCGATTTATATTTCCTTACAGCTTTATCAATAAATGAACTGATAGGGACGAGAAACTTGTTGTTAGATGATTTAAAATCCTCTTGATAAGCTATTTCAAGATACTCTCTTCTTGGACTATCACCATAGAATTCTCCTTGTTTTGTAAGTAGTTCTTGGCCTGCTAGAAGTTCGAAAATCTTTACAAATTCTTCATCTAGGGAACTGAAGTTAAGCATATGGAAAATCTCTTCTGGAGAGCGAGGCCTGTTCAGAATTTCGTAGACTCCTAAATCTTTTAACATTTCAGAAGCTTTGAAAGCTGAAAGCTTGAGTAATTCTTCTAAAATTTTAATTACCTCTTCTTCAGAAGATTCAAATGAAAGAGAAATTTTATTCATGAAGTCACCAGTAATTGTATATAGTTTATATTTATAGGAGTATTTTAGCTAATTTAATTCTTGTTGTAGTCCTCAAATAAATATTGAGAAGAGAGATTATCACCGACTGATTACTTCTTTCTATAAACATCCATAAAACCACGAGATTTTAAAAATATAATAAATTCGATAACGGAAGATAAAGGAACGGATAAATCTTGACTTAATCCATAGATGGAATGATGTCCTTTCATCTTTTCCAAATTATCTAAAAACAGCTGATATTTTTGATCCAAAGTTATCCATCCTGTCTTTTGTACGTCTCGAGGGAGAACAGATAATTCAGGGTAATCATCTTTGGAATTGATTATCAAATCCATAATTTCAGATGCTATGAATTTCTTAGGTTTTTTGGAGATATTCTTGTCAAGATGAGCTATTGCTTCCAGAGTTGGAGCCTCTTTACTCTCACCAGGGATGTTGATATATGAATTGAATAACAAAGTAAACCAATCATCAAGATAAGAGTAGTTGATTTTGCTTTGAGGTTTCTTAGCTCCTACCATTATAGCATCTTTTTCATTGTGTCTATACACTAACAATTCCAATCCTTTGTAGTATAAACTTATAAGATCTCCACCCTTCAAATCTGCTTCATTTTTTTGAGTGTCTATAAACTTGAATAGATGAGAAAATTCAATCTTTTTTCCATCTATCATTTTTGGGAAAAACCTTCCATCCATGATTCCTTTATGGTAAGGGATAAATAGAAAGCCATAGAAATTATTGAATTCATTACCTGAGACTTTGGATTGATCATTAATCACTAATCCTCCCATTGTAGTACTACCATCTCTAGTAAAAGGGATTATGTGAGCAGCTATTTTTTCAGCATCAATTAATTGAGTTAAAGCATCATCAAAAAGCTTAGGATCCCCTTTGGTTCTCTCGGATAAAGAACGTGCATAACTTGTTAATTTATCAAGATTAGCCGAGGGGACACATACAAACAACATTACAACGATATTCTCAACTTCTTCATGGATTGAAACATATCTTCCAATTACAATTCTTTCTTCTAAACTTGTGATAACATCAGCATTTGTACGAGCAAAGCCTGTGTAAATCTCTGCTAAGGAACTAACATCTTTAAGCTTCTCACCAAAATTTGATCTAGATAAGTCTTTCAGGTGACATACAGGACCATAAATGATATCGAAAACAATCATAGAAACGACTTTAATCCCTAAATCTCTGAGAAATGGAACATGAAATGGCGAAATTTTCAAATCAATAATTTTATCCATCTCACTAATTGTATTCACCCCAAACACTATGATAGTACCTTGCAAACTTGAATGCTTGTTCTCTTAAATCTTATTGTTATATTATTATCTTCAGTTTAATAAATTGATTGATAGTTGTATTGCATCGACAGTGACGAAAGATATGAGATCCGTATTATTCACCTATTGAAGCTCTTTCTTCTTCCAAAATAGGCAATAAATCATTAATCACTTCATAAGGACAATCTTCTAGATACTTCTTTGATGTTTCCCAGAAGCTATCAAATAAGAACGAATGATAGCCTATAGTCTCATACGAAATTGCTTGTATTAACACTTCCATTTTATCAACATAAGAAACGAATTTCATTTCTCTGCTATCATTATTTTGAAGCTCTTGAAATGTTTCCTGCCATTGCTTCTTCACTTCTTCATTCAAAATAAGTGAAAGCATCTCGGTACTAGCTGTTGTTAGGAGTTGACTTTTGAATTGCTCATATCTATCTTGACCTAACATAATTTTGACTTGTCTATCAAAATCCTGATATCTACACTCTGGTAAATCGTGTACTATTGCTATTCGCATAACAATTTCAGCACTCAGAGGTTTCTCCGGATATAAGACATTGTGCAAATCACAAAGAAGTAATGATAACATTGTAGTATTGTAAGCATGATCAGCTACGCTTTCGACATCAGAAAGAGAAATGCCAACTCTAATCCATCCTTGCCTAGGAAGTCTCTTCAGTTGAATTGCACTCTCTATGAAACCGTAAATTAATTGGTATAACTCATCGAATGTATCAGTTTCTGTCAATTCAGTCAACAAAAGTGACGAAAGATGATTATTAAAAACATCGATGGGGGTAACCTTGTAAGTTAAAAGATTTGTTGAATTACTCGACAAAAATAGTATAAGTAGAAAAAAAAGGAGTTATAGGAATTTTCTAATAAAATTCCATTGTCTCTCAGTATCTGCTTCAAGAGCTTTAATTGTTTCATCAGTTATTCCGCGAAACCTACCTTGTATACTTGTCCAATCTCTGATAGGTGTACGATTCTCTTGAACTTCATATTTTTTACCAGGATTACTGAGAACAACTTGGTTAGTTTCTCGGTCCCATTCGAAGAGAGGCCAGATTCCTGTTTGTACTCCAAGTCTTGATATTTTTACAGAATGAGCAGAATCTGCACCCCAATTAGGTGGGCAACTGATGTCGATCTGTATGAATTTGAAACCTTCCATTGAAAGAGCCTTTTGGAACTTAGTTACAAAATCTTCAAGATAAGCAGCACTTGCTGTTGCTACGTATCGAGCATTGTTAGCCATCATTATGAACGGTACCATCTTTCTTGGAGTAGTGTTACCGTCTGGAGTGGTTCTTGTTCTTGCACCAATCATAGTGTCTCCACTTCTCTGTCCTCCAGTGTTACCATAAACATTGTTGGAGTACATGACGTGAAGGATGTTTTCTTGACGGTCACATGCTCCAATTTCAGTAGCAATACCTATATCTGCAGCAGAACCATCCCCACCCCAAACAACAACTTTCAAATCTTCTTTGCCTTTCATTTTCATAGCACGAGATATTCCAGAAGCAACTGCATCGCTAGCCGCAAAAGCAGTATTAATTGTTGGAACATTGAAAGCAATTCCTTCACCCGAACCTTGGTAAACGCTAGCACAGCTAGCAGGAACAACTAAAATAACTTTATCAGCAATTGAACCAATTGCATGTCTAAAAGCTAAAGCTGAACCACATCCAGCACAAGCAAAGTGTCCTTTCAATAGAGCTTCCTTTGGTTTATTCATCAAATCTTTCTGTGTTACTGGCATTTTATTCACCTTACTCCTTCAACGCCTCCTTAGCGTCCTCTATGATTTTAGTATATGGGACATCTTGTCCACCCATACCTCTGATAAGCTTTTTTACAGGTGTATCAACATTATTTCTTTTCAAAACAGCTTCAACTTCAATTCCAAGTTGTCCAGCATGACCAAAACTCACAGACCTATCGAGTACGAGAAGTTTATGATTTTTCTTTGCGAATTCAACTATATCTTCTTCAGGAAATGGTCTAAATGTTCTTACTCTAAGAGCATTAACATTCAATCCTTCAGCATTAAGTCGATCTACTGCTTCTTGAGTTTCATCACCGATTGTTCCTAGAGAAAGTATAGTCAAATCGGCTACATCATCTCCATAAGCTTCAACTAAACCATTACCATATGATCTACCAAATCTTTCTTCAAATTCCTTATGGATTGTAATTATTTTCTTCTTTGCTCGCTCCATTGCAGCCATCAAATCTCGTCTATTCTTGCTATATTGTGTGGGGCCAGTCATTGCACCAAAGCCCCATGGCTTATCCACGTTAATCTCTATTATTGGATCATCATAAGGACCTACGAACTCATAAGCATCCTCGGGACTAGGTAATTGTACTTGACCCGTGGTATGACTGATAATGAAACCATCCAAACAAGGCATAGTAGGTAAGGCTATATCTTTACTCTCAGAGATTCTGAAACATTGAAGTACAGTATCGAACACTTCTTGATTATTTTTGGTATACATTTGTATCCAACCAGCATCACGAAAGGCCATACTATCTTGGAAGTCAGGCCAAATGTTCCACCCTGGAGCTAAACACCTATTTACAACAGGCATTATTATAGGCAATCGTCCATAACCAGTCCAGAAAACATTTTCAGCCATATAAAGTAAACCTTGAGATGAAGTTGCTGTGAATGTTCTAACGCCACTCCATGCTGCACCCATACATGCTGCTAATGCAGAATGTTCACTCTCAACTATTATAAATTCAGCATCCAACAATCCTTGATCTACGTATTGACTCAGATTCTCAACAATTGTTGTCTGAGGTGTTATGGGGTATGCTGCGATTACTTCTGGTTTAGCAAACAAAGCTGCGTATGATGCTGCATCATTTCCTGTCATCGATTTTGTTTCTTGTTTTACTACCATTTTTATTCACCTTGAGGTACCATCTTTATTGCATCTTTAGGGCATTCTTCTGCGCAGATTCCGCATCCTTTACAATAATCATAATCATAGCTAATAGCTTGATCCTTTTCTCTATCAGCAGGATATATTGCATTATCTGGACAGTATTTCCAGCAGATATTACATTTTATACATAAATCTGGATTTACTACTGGATAGAATGTTCTCCAGCTTCCTGTTTTTCCTGCTGCACCTTCTATTGGATATAATATAGGTTGACTTGGTCCTTCTGTCATGCTTCTACCACCTTCGTTGCTTCATATGCTCTTCTTGCAGATTCGACATTCTTTGGGGCACGTCTTTCACCCCAAAATTCTTCTATGGCTTTCACAAGGTTTTCAAGACTAATAATCCCTGTTCCTTTAGCAAAAGCCCCCAGCATTGTCATATTCACCAATGTAAATCCACTTAGTACCAATCCTAATTCTTGAGAAATTCCCGTCGCATCTACCATTGCTATTTTTCGTCCTGAACCTTTAAGTGATTCTGGAATTTCAGTAGTGTTTATGATGATTATTCCTTCTTTATCCACTGTTTCTATGTCAATTCTGTCAAGTAATGATTCGTCTAGAATCATTGCATGTTTAGCGTTATACACTGGACTGTGTATTCGTATAGGTTTAGTATCGAATCGAATATATGCTTCAACTGCTGCACCTCTTCGTTCTGAGCCATATTTTGGGATTGCTTGAGAATCTAATCCTTCATACATTGCTGCCTTGGCAAGGATTTTCGCTCCAGTTACCCCTCCGCTTCCTCCTCGGCTAATTTGAATAACTTCTATCATTACTTCTAACCTAATCCTTTATATGTTGAATAAAATGAGTTTTTTAAAATATTTTAGGTAGCACTCTTTTCTAAAAAAAGGAATTTTTATTAAATTATCCTACTTTCAGTGTTCGCAAAAGAGCCTCTATTCCTTCGTAAGATTTGATCTGAATACCTTTTCCACATACAAGTCTAATTGTATCCGATTCAATTTCTGTATATGGACCTACTTTGGTAATCACTTCAACATTTGCATCATGTCTACGTTTTAACCCAGAAAGTCCTAACATCACATTAGCTCCTCGAAATTCTATTACATCTAAACCAGCAAATCCTGCGATCTCTTGAGGTGTAGATATCCCCAGTTTTGTAATATTCTCTTCAAATGCATACTTTCTTAACAGTAGAGCATTAACTTTGATTTCATTGATCCCTTTGAATGTTGATTTCAATAAGTCTTGAACAAATTTGTACTTTTTGTCTTTTGTAATTGGCCAATATGCTACAACACCTAGTTCAGGTAGTATTGATAGAATGATCATAGATTCTAATGACATCTTTAATAGAGCATGAAAATCTGTTTCCGCATTGAAAGTGATAACATAGAGATAATGTAAAGGGGAAGAGTTGATTTTAACTATTGTTGCTTTACTAAGCTCAACTTCCTCTTCCTCAGCAATCTTTGTTGCTACCTTGTGCAAGTCTGTTTTCAACTTCGCTGAAGTATCATATTTTTTTAGAGGAGCAAAATAAAAAAATCTTTGAAATTCTTGAGAGAAGAGGTTTTTCATTGCTTTAATCCACAAATTCCTAACTTTTGTAGACGAGAGCTTTTTTTCTTTGATTTCCTTGAAAAACAGATTCTGAAGTTGTTTTTCCGTTTTATTCTTTGCAGTAGTAGAAAGACTTGATCGAATATCTTCTGTTGTCAAATATGCGAAGAAAGTTTCAAGAGACATTTTTACTACCTGAAATTGTGGAATTAGTCTATTACTAATCTTGATATTTTTTGTCTCAAAGGTTATTAACTTTTAGTTAATTTCTCAAAGCTAGATTAAATGAGAAGATAAAAAAATAGAGTGAAACGTAAGAATTGTTAGAAAATCACATTTGCTTGCAATAGAATCAATTGGAATGCAAAAGCTATTAGTAAGCTGTTCAAAACGATTATGAAAGTAACCATTTTCCAATTCTTTCTTTGAGACATTTCTACGTAAAGAATAAACCAAATTATACCAGCTATGGCTAGGATTATGAATAAAACTAACAGGAATATTAACCATCCACCAAACAACATTCCTTTGTATGCAGCGTAAACCATTGTTGTCCCTTCTAACCTTTTGTGCGGGTTATTTTTATACGTTTAAAAATCTTTGCCATTTCGTCTTATTAGTCTTACCCAGGTACAAAAGTATCTCCTTGGATTTTACCTTTGATATTCTTCTTTTTCAAGTACATTGGAATAATTTTCTTGATATTGTCAATATCAAAACCAGTCTCCTCAGCTAGTTCAGAAATATTGAATTTTTTACCAGAAGTAATAGCATGTTCGATTTTGTATTTGGGTGTGTCTTCTTCTTTGAATTCACCTTTAGTTTTTCCTTTTGCACCAGTTTTGGATTTACCACAGTTTGGACAAGACCACGATGCCATCCTAGTGATAGTAACATTGCCGTCCCCGTCTGGCATAGGACTCACAAAATTCCATTCTTTGTTTGTTGGAACATCTAGAGGATCCCATGAATTTCCACATTTGCATTTTATTGGTTTCATTTTAGCCATTATACTCAACCAGCTAATCACTCATAAAGTTAAAATCTTTTCGATTCGATTATTGTTGATTTTCTTGTTTCTAATTAAAAGCTAATTTTATTAATTGCTATTATTCTTATGAAATAGATAGGTTCTATTGGAACATGTCAGTTGAGTGAAAAAAATGAAAGAATGTTTGGCTTGTTGGGAAGAAATCGATGATACTGAAGAAGTATGCCCCCATTGTGGATCAAAACAAGAAGAAGTAAAAGACTATCTTGCATTAGTGCTCCTTAAACAAGGCAAGAAGAAGATTGAAGTTCCCAAGGAGACACCGGTTCTTGATTATGTTTTTGATATCGATCCAGAAACAAAAAAAGATATTTCAGTAGCAATAAAATCCTCTTCCTCTTCAAACCAAGGGACAGAGTCACCTCTAAGTACTAACCAGAAACCAGGAATTAAATCGGATGGAAAATACAAGCCAGATCGTCCGCAATGGCTGTCCAGGCCAGCTGATGTAATATCCAAGGAAATCGATAATGATGCAAGACAAGTAAAACAGGAACCTGTTGTTCCAAGTATCAAAAAAACAGCAGACAAACTCAAAACTGTTTCATGCCCCAATTGTTTAGAGGATGTGCCTTTACTCAAATATTGTAAATTCTGTGGACAAATGCTCCTTCGAGAATGTCCATCTTGTAATAAAGAAATAGCTGTAACTTCAAAATTCTGCAGAGTGTGCGGTTCCAAACTTGACCCTTTTCTGGAGAAGAAGAGTGATGAATGATTGTTTTCGAACAGATTTTGATAGATAAACCCAAGTGAGAAAAGTGAAACTTCCTAAACCTTATGCAGCGATTATGTTTAATTGGAACGAAAAGAAACGTTCAGTTGACATAATCTATTTTGGGCTGAGTGATAGGAAAGAACGTAAGGCTTTGGCTCATACCAGATTGCAGTTTGTATATGAGAAAGAGAGAATAAGAGTTTACAAATATTTCAGACTTGGAAGAAGTACAAATTTTTACATTAAACCCAGTTTTGCAACTGAAAATCTTCGTGATGCTAACTATCTTCTTATCCCTGATACAGATTCACCTTGGGATAATAATGGTTTAATTGAATATTGTACAACCTTTAAGATTTCAAAGCCTAAAATTGTCCAAGTTTGTTGGACTTGTTTATCTAAAAGAAATAGATGGACAGTTTTAGATTCAGATTCTATAAAATTCAAAGGTCACAGGATTTGTGATTATTGTAGTAAAACAGAATTGACTGCAGAACTCCAAAAGAGCAATCTCTATGTTTCTGGTGGTTTGACAAAATTTTTCCAACAACAGGCACAGCGAGAGGGACAGTTGGATAATGTGCTAGAAAAGATTTCCTTTGGTTCAGATCAAGATCCAGTAAGAAGACCTGATTCAACATTATTTGATATTATTCCAGGAAAAAAAGCTGAGACTGAAATAAAGGTTAATTCTCTTAATAGAATACCTCGTAATTTCAGAGAACAATTGGTCAAAGATGGGATAAAAACTCTGTTACCCGTTCAAAAAGCAGCAATTGATAGAGGTTTATTTGATAATAAAGATTTACTTATTGTTGCAGGAACCACTTCTGGAAAGACCTTGGTTGGAGAATTAGCAGGTATCCCTAAAGCTATGAAAGGAAAGAAATTTGTTTATCTATCACCTTTGGTAGCACTTACAAATCAAAAATATGAGCAGTTCAAAAAAAGATACAAGCATCTAGGTTTAAAAACAGCTATTAGAGTTGGGATGAGTAGAATAAAGGTTGAGGGAGAGTTCAAACCTATAATTGACGAGAACTTCAGAAAGTCAGATATTGTTGTTGCAACATATGAAGCGTTTGATTATCTGCTTAGAGATTCTAAGAGAAAAGATCTAGGTGAAATTGGGACAATAGTTATTGATGAGGTTCAAATGCTTGTTGCTGAACAACGAGGGTTCAGGCTTAATGGATTGATTGCAAGGTTGAAAGCAATATTTCCAAGAGCTCAATTCATCTACCTTTCTGCAACAATTGGTAATCCCCAGGGATTAGCTGAAGATTTAACGGCTGATTGTGTGGAATATCTAGATAGACCTATCCCTCTTGAAAGACATACTGTATTAACAGAGAATGAAACTGAAAGGTTTGACCATTTGTTCAATATTTGTAAGAATGAGGAAAAAGTAAGGTCTAAAACAGGGTACAAAGGTCAATGCTTGGTTTTTACCAATTCAAGAAAGAACTGTGAAGTTCTCGCAAGAAAACTTAAACGAAGAGGTGTAAATGCAACTTATTATCATGCGGGTCTGACATTCACTCATAGAAAACGAGTTGAGATAGGTTTCGAAAAAGGGAGGTATTCCACTGTTGTCACTACTATTGCACTAGGGGCTGGTGTTGATTTTCCAGCTTCAGTTGTAATTTTCGAAAATCTTGCTATGGGTATCAAATGGCTCTCTGTTGCTGAATTTCATCAGATGTTAGGGCGAGCTGGAAGGTTTGGTTTCCACTCTAAAGGAAAAGTCTATCTGTTAATAGAACCTGGACGTAAAATCTTCGTTTCCCAGAGAGAGACTGAAGAACAGATTGCTTTTGGTCTTCTTACTAAACCAATCGAAGATGTAGATCCTGTATTAGATACCATCGAGGAAGAAGAAGAAGTTCTTGCAACTATTGTATCTTTTGATGAAGTTAGTATCTCAGATGACAAGATGATATTTGTTAATATTTTGGGGAGATCTAATCCACTCAGAGAAAATATTAAATCTTTACGAAAAATGAAAATGATCACCATTGAAAACAAAATTATCACTCCAACAAATCTTGGAAGAGCAGTTTCTCTATCTTTTCTTTCTCCAGCTTTTGCTATTAGAATTGTTCAAGATATTCAACGAAAACAATCTAAGAGGTATGAGAATGATTTTGCTCTAACTTTGGCTATCAAAATCCGACCATTCAAGTCAGCACATCTAGCGCCTAAGGTTCATGGAGATATAGAAAGAATACTCAAGGCTACAATTTCAACAAATATCTTTTCCGGAGCTATATTGGACCTATATACTGGACACAGTTGGGGGAGAAACAGTCCATCGAAATTGGTAATTGATACTTTTAGTAATTGGACAAAAAGTATTTTCACATGCAAGTGTGCAGATAAACCATTCTGTGAATGTGGAGAAATTGCATTCTCAAAAATCATTGTAGATTATCGTATGAAAGGATATTCTCCTTCACGTATCATGGATGAAATAAGGAAGGAGTACAATATTCTTACCTATCCTGGAGATATTTATTCTTGGTTAGATGCACTAGTTCATCACTTGAATGCGATACAACGTTTAGCCAATGTTTTAGATGAAAATAAATTACAGAAACATGCTATTGCTTTTACAAAGGATATAGAAAATCCTCAAACTGAGTAGAGTATTGTTTTTTCTTGAAGTTTGGTTTTGGAAGTCAATCTCTTCTGCTTTTAAATGATGAGCTCTATAACTACACCAAACAAGATTGTATGATACGCAAAATTCATCAATATGTAAACATTTTACCCTCATCCGATGATTGTCCGTGACATTTACAAAAAAGATGAAGATATGGCTTTATCTATCGAAGATTTAGTTATGCTTATTGTTGGTACTGTTGTTTTTGTTCTAGCTTTTACAGATGTTCGAGCTCAATCTAACATCGTCTGGATTTCTTTTCTAGTTATTGTTCTTTTCATTGTAGGATGGGGATTTGTTAGATTCAGAAGAAGACCTTTACCCAAGCAAGTACATTATAATAGGAGTATTCATCTACTTCCAGTTAAAATAATCAGAAACTATCATTTAATTGCGATAATTATTGAGTATGCATTTATCTTATTTGGGTTTATATCGTTGGATAATGGTGATGCAGTAATCTCTATAATCTTTCACTTCTTTGCCCTCTTCATTTTAATGTTAATCGAATTTATGGGGAACGTTGTTATTTCAGATACTTTAGTAGTCTTAATTCAACTCGATGACGAAGAAGATTGGGAGTTCAAGCATAAGAGAAAGAATATTCTCTTTGATACGCGATTTTACTTCTTCATTATAATAACAGGACTTATAACTTTAGGGCTTTCCTATTTCTCTATTGCATCTCTCTTTACCATAACAAATCTTACAGAAAAAATCGTTCTTCTAATGATGCAGCTTGTTGCACTTATAGGCGGTGGTGTAATGTTCATTTTTGTCTTCAACAGAACCATGAATTTCCAGGAGATTAAAGATCCTAGTCTAATTCTAAAAGCTGTAGATTATTATGAATCTATGGAATTAGATGACAAAAGCTTAAAGCTGCTCAATGATTATAGAGAAAAAGATCCCTTGAATGTTGCCATTCTTTCAAAACTTGCTATCCTCCATACAAAACTTGGTAATTATGATAAAGTATTGAAATATACAGGGCAGGTTTTAGCAGAAACAGAAGAAAAACAAATGAATGTCCCTCACATGATTTCACGAGCACATCTTCTTAGAGCATTTAGTCTTAAAGCCAAAGAGAAATATAAAGAAGCATATACCGAAGTCAACCAGTCACTGAAGTATACTCCTGAGAATAATGCTGCAAGAAAATTGCGAAGGGATTTACGAAGATTGTTAAAGTCCAATGATTCAGAGAAGTAAACCCTTTTCCTCCCTCAATAAACTTATATGAATTTAAAACCAAACATAGATAGATGAAACTTTGCTCTATTGATACATCACTGAATGAAGAGGTGAAAGCTAAAGCAATTGCTGGAGCTATTAATCCCGAAGTTGCTCAAGTTAAAATCAATATAGTAAAGAAAAGAGGACCAGGATTAGATAGACAAACACTAGAAAAATCTCATGTTTTATTCATTAGTTTACCACGTAAGAAAATTTCACAAGAACAGTATATTGAGCTCATCTCATATATTGATATTGGAGGATGTTTAATTCTTACACTTCCCTCTCCTCCTTGGACAGATCTAGGAAGATTCTTCGAAGAATTTAGAAAGGAAATAGGGATATCTTTTCAATCTAACTATGTATATGGCTTACCAAAGATTCCTATTGAAACCAGATTAATTGGATCACAATTAACTATCACAAAAGCTCACGTAATAGATGCTGAAAATGATGAAACTTTTATGAAGGAAAATGGTATCAAAGAGCTTATCCCTCTAGCTTTGATGGATAATGAACCAGTAGTCATGGCAGCATACAAGCGAAGAGGAAGATTTGTAATCTTTAGTTCTCCAGAGGTCTTCAATTCCATAAATTCAGATTTTCTCAGTAGATTGATACTAATAGCTAGTAAGAAAGAGAGCTTTACCTTATCTGCAGAAACTGAAAAAGAAAAGATTGGTTCATCTAATTTCTCTATTCTTCTACAACATGCTTGTTTGGATAGCTATTTATTATCATTATTCCACTATAATTTTGCACTTCATAAAGAAACTATTACTCTAAAAAATGAAAAAAACCTACCTCAAAGAATCCATTCAATAATCTTGAAACAGAAGGTATTAAGCGACAGACCAAGTCTAGAGGAAATACATGTAACTTTACAGAAGTTCAAAGCTGAGAGCTGATTTAAGTGTTAATAAAACGCATTATGATAATTACAGAAGCCGGGGTTCCTATTTTCGATTTTCAAGAATTTGCTAGAGGAGACGAAATTCTAGTTTCAGGCTTAATTACAGCTATTTTGAGGTTTATTGAAGAAACTGAAAAAGATAAACTATCACGATTATTACTAGAAGAAAGTCAATTTCTGATTACGTCTAAAGAAACTCTTATCTTCATTTTCCAAATTGATGATGAAATGCCAGCTGATTATGCTGAATATGTTGGAAATCTTGTTTCGCAAAGTTTTCTTGAAGACTACATTGAAGATGTAAAACAATTTTCAGGAAATGTCAGCATATTTCATGAATTCCAAACTAAGTGCAAGAACATCCTTTTACAATGTGGGATAGAGATCGCAGATTCTTTAATGGAGAATAAGGAAGCACAGGATTTACGAGCATGGTGTCTTTTTTCAAATGAAAACGATCCACTTATTGTACATGCTAATTCACCCAATTACAATATTGACAGTTTTACAATCTATCAGATTTTAGGCAAGAGTTTCAGAAAGGTGGCTTCACAACTTACAGATTGTTCAAAAGGAACATGTTTTCATATCACTCACTTAGGGAATTCAATACAAACAATTGTCCTACCACATGTTTTCTTTATCTTAGAATCTAAAATTAGTGAATTTGAAGTTAAAAGATTCAGACAGTTCAAAATAAAAACATCTCAACAGCTAATTGATCTTTTTAATAGAACATACAAACCTACTAAGATAGACATCTTCAACAAAGATGGTATTTCCTCAACATCTAACTCCGAGATGAGTGATAATTACAAACTAATTGTTGACTTGTTCAAAGCAGCTGAGAAAGGGTTTCAATATCTATTCAATTCCCCTATACACATGCAAATTCTTTGTGCATCAAATAGCTGTTTCCTTTACGTAAAACTTGTTAACCGCATAGTTATCATGGAATATGAAGAAAAGATTTCTATTCAAGAATTACTTGAAAAAACAAAGAAGATGTTTGAAGCTGAGTTTACACTTACGGACGATAACCATGGATTAATGCTAGAAAAATCGTAGTTGCCGTTATATCCGCAGCTGTTCCGGGATTTATCATTCTTTCATTTGAGGTTAAAAGGAATTTATCAAGTTCGGAGATCAACTCAAGTCCTTCTTGTGTAAAAACTCCTCCTGCTTTAATGACTACTTTTGCTTTTTTATTTACAGTTGATGCAATCTCATTTCCAAATCTTTTTGCAATATGAGTATCTTTCTTCTCAGACATTAGAGTAATGTAGGTTTGTGTGATAGCTGTTTTGAAATTTTGATTCTCTTCATAACACTTGATAAATGTAGGATAACCAAATTTCATAGTAGTCTGATATTTATGACATAGTTCATAGAAAACAAGATCCCTTTCTTTATAGAATTGAGTAAACTCATAGAGATTTGTACGTTCATGATTATGTATTTCTAAAAATGAATTGAAATTATCCTCTTCTTTATCTGATGGAAGGATATTTTTGGAAACTGATTTGTTCAAAGCTTTGGTAAGGTAGATACAGTCTTCTGTAGTCGAATTTTTGAGAAACTGGTCGGTAATATATATGACATTATCTAAGTTGAGTTTAGTATTGGTTTTCAATCCTTCATGGGCGAAACTATTAGCAATACCTAGTGTTATTGGAGTAAACATTAGTAGTGTCCCCAGAATTGTATTGCCATTGGATTTGTACCAAGTTTGGGATTTCTCAAGAGCTTTCTCAATGAAATAACCAATTTCAGCGTCTTCAAACCACAGATGATTTTCCGCTACAAGAATTCCTCTTTTAGCTAAACCAAAAATCGGAGTATACAAACTACTTCCTCCAGCAAGAAAATGTTCTGTTTTGGTATCATCAAATTCATTCTTGAATGAAGCACCACCAGGTTTAGTATCATTAGCATATAACAGGTTATGAGCTAAGACTGCACTCTGAGCAATAAATAGTTGTACATCAAGTACCTTTCCCTTTACTTCGTTAGATATTTCAGAGAAAGGCATCATGTTATGTTTGTATTATAGCTGTTTTGAATGATTCGGTTTTGGAGAATCTATTTATTTTTCTTTTTCAGATGTTCTGTTGAAAGTAACGTTAAGTTTAATTATGTTCGTGCTATTTTATTCATGTAATGTTTCCGAAAGGGAATTGTCATGTTTTTGTTGTAAGACAACTTAGTGATACTATATTTCTTATTTTATTTAATCGGTGGTAAATATGCACAAAAATGTAAGAAAAAGCGATTCACTCGCACACGCGACAGGATCTTTTATGGAGAGTCTTGAAGAAATGAACTCTCTTTGGAACACAGATATTTCAGAAATTTTAGAAATCAACCCTACTGTAATTGGGTTGATCAAGGAAATTGTTTCTTCTAAAAACAAAACAGGAGACAAGAAAGAAAAAATCATGAATGAACTAACGAAATTAGGAGAGCTGTTTAACAATATGGAAAGGATTGATGCTCTTTTATATGATTTATTAATTGAAGTTGATGGTCTCGATTTTCCTCTGAAATCAACAAGAAAATTGATGAAACTCAATAAAGAAGAAGTAGAAACAACCAAATTACTTCAAACTTTTGCTCAGAATCTGAGTAAAACGATGACATTTGCAGGAAGTGGTAGTATGGAAGTTGAGCTACTTTCAAGCTCGTTAAAATCATATGAATCTGCACATAATGATTATTATAATATTGTTACAGAAAGTAGAGAGTTAATGAAACAATTGCAATTGGAACTAAACAAAGAGCAACAAAAAGCTCGAAAATACGGAGATTTAATCTAAATCTTCTCCTTCCTTTTCTTTTAGTGAAAATTTTATTAGTTACAAAGATTAAGTTCATTCAATGAATTCTAACCCAAAAGAAGTTTTCACCATCAAAATGACTAGAGCACTAGAAGATAATGCCTTTGCTACTGGAATCTCAATCCATGAGATGATGGAAGTTGCAGGTAAAGTAGTTGCTGAAGAGATTCACAAACTAGCAGAACAAATCCAAACCAAGAAAATCGTTTTCCTTATAGGTTTTGGGAATAATGGTGGGGATGCTTTGGCTGCAGCGAGATTTCTTCTAAAACAGAACTACAATTGCGAAATCGTTCAAATAGGAAAAAAAGAAAAATTCAATTCTGTATCATCTCAGAAGAATTATGAGGAAGCCTTAAAGCTCCAAATTAACTGGTCAAAGATTAAAAATTCTGAAGAAGTAGGTGATATTTTATCAAAATATGATTCAACGTTTCTTTTGGTTGATGCTATTTTTGGTATTGGAATAAGTGGTGAAATCAGAGAACCCTATAAGAGTATAATTGAGTTTTTGAATGATAACTGTAAAGCCAACATTTTAGCTTTGGATATTCCTTCTGGTTATAATCCTGAAGAAGATAATTTGCTCTTTGTTAAAAAAGCAAAAAAAATAGTATGTCTAGGAAGAAACAAGATACAAAAAAACCATTTCAAAGAAGCAGAAATCGTAATTAGAAAAATTGGAATTCCTGAGGACTGCGAGAAATATGTAGGAATTGGTGATCTGAAATGGTTTTATCCGAGGAGAAAGTCTGATAGTCATAAAAGACAGAACGGAGTAGTTACAATAATCGCAGGTTCAAAAGATTATATCGGAGCACCTGCTTTATCAGGTTTTGGTGCATTTAGAACAGGAGCAGATTTAGTATTCATTCTTACTCCAGAAGATATTCGAGCTATTGTATCTTCGTTTGCCCCTGACTTCATTACTATTCCTGCACACAAAGAGGAAATTGAACCTCATGATATTGAAAATATTCTCAAACACCCTCGATTAAAAGAATCTTCATTTGTTATTGGTCCTGGAATGATGAATACTGAAACCACTAGAGATTCGCTGAACGAATTATTGAAGTCTAAAGAAAGAAAGCAAATTGTTATAGATGCAAGTGCTTTAAGTGTGATGGAGAAGGATCAACTCTTTCTTCTGAAATACCATAATTCAGTATTGACACCTCATCGAGGAGAATTTCATACAATATTCAAAGAAAAACTAACTGGAAATCCTGAACAAGATTCAATAATTGTTGAAGAGATAGCTAGAAAATGGGAAACTACAATCTTACTTAAAGGTGAAATAGATATAATCTCAAACGGCCAACAAACAAAATTCAACAAAACAGGACATCCGGGGATGACCGTTGGGGGAACAGGGGATGTTTTAACTGGAATTGTTGCTTCATTACTATCAGTTCTCAAAGACCCATATCTAGCATCATATTTAGGGGCATATATCTCTGGATTAGCAGGAGAATTAGCAGCTAAAAGTTATGGTGATGGACT
>CAZPXJ010000011.1:0-41026 GCA_964590855.1 uncultured archaeon | reverse complement strand
GGCTCAGAAGCAGCAGGCTCAGAAGCAGCAGGCTCAGAAGCAGCAGGCTCAGATGTAACTGGTGCCTTAACAGCAGTTTCTTTTGTTGGAGTTAGTGTTTCTTCAGCGCTTTTTATCTCAATTGATTCTGATTCTAAAGCAGAAAGAATTGTTGGCATAGGTCTATTCCCAGGAGCACCCATTTTTGCTAAATGGGAAGGTAATGCAGATGAAGGAACTTGAGCAGGACGATCTTTCAATTGCACATCCTCATCTGGGATGTGTGCACTAGTTGCAGCTGATATAGATGGTATATCCTCTTGAGACTCTTCAAAAATATTTATTCTACTTTGTCTATCAATAATCTCTTGAGCTCTACTCATAACATTGTCAGAAATCAAATTTGTTTTGCTTATTTTTTGAAGCATTGTTACAAATTCAGCAGTTTCATCATCTTGATCACACGACTGAGGAACATAAGCAAAACCATATTCCTTTTTTCTCAAATCTGATAGTGCTCGACTACCAATGAATTTCTTTCTGATTGGACAGCTAGAACCTTTCCATAACCACATTTTTTTATCGTCTTCATCAACAATGATTAGAACTTTTTCTGAACCTAGTTCTAAATCTGTCATTTCTGCTAAAGAACCGTCCTCATGGACTTCTAAATATCTCATTAAGCTTCACACTCAAACTATATTCGAATTATATTTGTTCACACGTTTAATAAAACTTATCGAAAGTTACCACTACGTTAATAATAGTATAAAGAAGATAAAAATTCAAAAAATAATGACATATTGAAGAGATTTATTTTACCAATTGTTTGATTTTGTCTGTAATATTTTTTAATAAATCAAGAAATGAATCTATCCACAGACTAACTGTATTCAGAATAGGAACCCCTTGTTTCTCAATAATCATGGCAAAAAAGATTGTTCCGAAGAAACCTATGGGTTTACCTAAAACATCATGTGCCCAGAACCAAGCAGCAGTATGAGAAGCGCCATAATTTGCTTGAATCTGAATTGTCATACCGATAACTAAAGCTATTCTAAGAAAATTCCCTACAATTAAAGCGATAAGTGAGTAAATTGTAGCTTTTATTTTCTTTTTTGATGTAGCGGGAGTTACTATTATTAAAGCCATCAACAAAGCTCCTGCTTGCATACCTGTACAAGCTCGAACTACAGCAAATTGTCTGTAAGCTGAAGGATTGATTGATCGTATAACTGGTGTATCTCCACCATGTCCATCAAGACTTACGAAGACATTATATATAATCACAAACAGTGATTTATCAGTATCTAGCTCATAGTAAAATCCTCCATCTTCCACAGGAAATTGATATACTCCTAATACTTGCGTTACTGTCTCTTTTGTTATTTTCTCTAAGAAATAATAATCTGGAACCAGATATAAAATGAGGGTCAGAACCACTACAAATACAAAGGATAGTAGTGCGTAAGAGTATTTTTCCTTACCAGATAAATCTGTTAATGTTTTCATCTTGAGAGATTTTTCTTGATCCTTAGATTCAGCCATTATCTTTCAAAATTAGAGAATTTTAGATAATTAAAAAGTTATTCTTATGTTGAAACTAAACATACTAAAATATTGATTTCAAGATTTATTATCATTGTTATCGGTTTTAACAAAGAAATCAGATAATTTGACCATTCCTTCAACTTTTTTACTGTTTTGCTTCTTGGAAGTTTTATTTGAAGTGGGTTTTCCACCATTTTCAAACAATGTTTCTGCATTGTGTTTGATTAAAGATAAACGATCTTTAAGATACTCGGAAAGATCATATCTATGAACTAATCGCTCTGCCATTTCAAGATATTTTGTTACAGATTTCTCGTGAACAGTAAGATTAAGATTGGGCATCTTACAATTGGGGCATAATTTAGTCAAGGGAATTCTTCTAAATGTTCTATTACATTTTGTGCATCTGAATTTCTGTGAGCCGAATCGTCTCAAATTACCTATAAGATCTGGAATAAAATGATTCACAATAATACGAGTTGCTACGTCTTTAGTATTTACAGCTCTAATTAAGCTTGCAACTTCAAGCTGTGCTTCAACCTTATCAACCATTGTCTCTAAATTCTTATATGCTGTTGATTCAGGACCATCGAATATGGAAGAAGTTTCATGGGTATAATAAAAGCCCTCATATGCAGATTGATTATCTAGTCTGTTACTTATCAAATCTATAACAGGTAAAACAGATTTTGGTGATGATCGTGTTAAAGTAGCTTCATAGAAAGAGAGGGGATATTTTGAACCTGTATCAACATTATGGGATTCATCGTCAACTTCATGGGGATTAAGATTGGCAACAAGAATCAAGGGAGCATCCATTTTACCACCACGAATTTCGGGTAAATAGAAGCGGGAAAAGTTCAAAAAGGCGTCTAAAGCAAGAATAATACTATCTTCATCTCCATCACAATTCACAGTTAAACAATTAACAGTATGGAAATTATTATAAGCATTTGGTGAATTTTTTAAATCCACAGTTAAGCAATATGAAGGCGCTTCCTTCCCTATAATCTCGATTTCAGAGATTGAATCAAGAATTAAACTTTCATGTTCTTTGATTTGAGTATAGTTACCATTTTGTTTTCTTACTATTCTCTTCTTAGGAAAACCTTCCTTAATTATTCTTTGAAGGTTTTCGCTCTTCTTTTTATTGTATAGAGAAAGATGATTAAGTATCCATAAATCTGGTCCTCTAATTGCTATTCTATGGACAATGCTTTCTTTTGGAGTTTTTTGTAACTCGTGATATCGTTTTAGGATTTTTTCTTCGAAGTGAGCTTTTGGAGAAGGTTTTCGTTTTCGACAGAAAACACCTAATGTATTCAAAAGTATAGTAACATCTGAGAGAAGTTTCTCTGAAACAGAATAATAAAGTATGTTAGAATCAACACTTGGAATACTACCAGCCCCATCTATCAGAGCGGATAAGAAGGCATACTTATAATCATCTGGTAAAGAAAATAAAAATGAAGGGATTTTCTTTGTATACGCATCTCTTCCAATATCAAAAGCATAAGCAAACAGATATGCATGAATTCTTCCTGTGTGAACTAATTGATGGTTATCTTTCTTATGATAGGGTTCTGATTTCAATACAGTTTCTATTAGCTGTTTAACATGTTTTCTGATATCAGGATTTGGAACACTAAAATTAATTTGATAACAGGTTCTCTCATCTCTGATATACCCTTCTGATATAAGATAACCCATTAATCTAACTAAATCTAGATTGAAAGGAATATAAGGGTTAATAACATGATCATCTCTAGCCATTCCAAGTGTAGCTTTGTCAGATATATCATCCCACTCAAAAACACCTTCCTTGTTTAAAACTTCAAGATGGCTTAAAGGGATTGATTCAAACCAATTGGAACTAAGGGGATGTTTAGTGGGTTCAGAGGGAAGTTTCTTAATTATCTCTTGTCTGATTTTTGAGGGCAATCTATTTGTTGAAGTCAGTTTCACCCCATACTTAGTCAAACAATACGCACGTAATTGTCCTTGCATCCACTGTTTTGCATTTCTTAAGCGTACTTGATGTTTGAAAGTCTTAAATTTCTTTGTTAAAGGAAGATTTTCTGCTAATTCTTTTAAGATATTAAGTCTAGAAGGAGGATTTATTATGGGTATAGGTGGCTTTTTTATAACTGGGATATAATCCCCAGTCTTCAGTAATCGTGCTTTAGTTTTAGTTAAGAGCTCACTGGTCTCGTTCCAGATAAGCATATTATGATCCGGAGTAACAGATAAAGTTCTACCACTTTCAGTTTGTATATTGATCCAGTCACTGCTTTCTCCTTTAATCCAGTGTTTAATGGGTTGAAGTATGGGGACATTAGTAGTTTCATCTATACTTATGACTTTCCAAGTTGGGTGAAGATTGTCAATAGAACAAGTACCATAATCATCTACTATTTCTTGATTTGCTCCTGAAGCAATTAAATCTTCAACAATTTCACTTATATTCTTCCTAATTAAACAGTTTTTACTAGTATCCCAAATAACAAGTTCTTCTGATCCAGCAAGACAGTTTCTTCTCTTTGCTGCGTGCCAATACGGATGTGCAAAGTTTACTTTTGCTTTGGTATACCCCATTATTCTTCCTGTAATTCCTGCTGAGGTATGAGGTGCTAAACCTAGTATTATTTGACCTATCAAATCTTCGGGTTTCTTAGCTTTATAATGAGGTGGTAGTTTGTATACTTTTTCTAATAGCTCATCAATAAAGTTAGCAACTTTCAGGAGGTGTTTTCCCCCATCTTCATTTATTATTACATCTTGTATTTTTAATTCAACTATCTGATTGTCATCCACTAAAGGTTTTCCATTTACATCGGTTGAATATCCGTTTTTATGCAAGTGCTGTATAGATACGCCTACTTCGCTTGGTTTGAAATGTGTTAATACCGCATCAGTCGAATCGAATCTGATGGTTCCATCCCTATAGACAAAGATCCCATGTTTAGCCCTCAAAATCCCTTTTTCTATCAGTTCAGGAACTTTATTTTTATTCATTAATTTCTTTACAGCTTTAACATTTTTAGGCAAAACGCCACCAATGGTCCTTTTTGCTTCTCTAACTCGATCACTTATTGGAAATTCGGTTCTTTTATGAGTAATGGGGTCTCTACCACAGTTTGGGCATAAATCACCCACCACCACATTCAGGCAATATTCACACTTCTTAGTGAAGATGGTTGGTTTATCACATGCAATACATAAAGAAGCATTCATGAATTTTCCACAATCAGGGCAATATCGATCTGCTAAGTCTATACTTATAGTTTTATTTTCTGAAGCTTTGTATAAATCGCGCATTCTTCCCCCACTAACTTCGATAGGGAAAAGAAGATGTACTGGTGGTCTCATTCTTCTGTCTTTTGCCTTCTCTGGTCTTCCCATTCTTGCCCCAGTATATGTTTGACACTTATTTTCAATCTTGATTTTACTTACAGAATTAATTAGATCAAGAATCTTCTCTGTTGCTTTCTGAATTGCTTCTAGTTTTCCATTATGTATTCCCAAAGAGAGAAGCAGTGGTGATCCGTAAATGTCAAATTTGATTTTATCATCTTCTACTTTGTGAGGGATAAAAATCCATTCTAAAATATCTTTTATTTTTTCGTCTAGAGGAACTTCTAATCCATCAGAGGTTGTAGAGGATTCCTTAGCAAAAAACGCTCTAAGTAAGATGTAATCCTCAATTGATATATTTGACCAATGAAATGTATATTCAGGATGCAAGGGGACATTGAAGATTTTAGCGATAGCAAACGATTCATCTGGAGTAGGTATGTTGAGAAAAGGATTTTTGATAAACAATTTGATTTTCTTCTCCAAATCCTTAGAAAGCAAGTCTTTATCTTTTGTTGTAAGTTCCATAAATTGAGATTCCAGTTGTTGTGACCACCATTCTTCACAATAACCAGCTGGAATCAAATCATAGCTGTTTTGATTGAACTCACCTACACCATATAACATATCTCCCAGAAACAAAATCTCACTTATATCTTTTTGAAGTTTTTTTGCTTCATTATAGGTATTGACCTTTATTACGTCACCATTCTTCAATTTAACTATGGGGGGATGGATTGAATCTACAGGCATTACAATTGCCCCTTTGCCTGGTCGCTCAGTTCTAACATGTGTTCCACAAGCTAGAAAATCATTTGTAACTCCCATTAAAGCAGGATGGATACCCATTCCAGCTAAACCTGTTGTTCTTGATCGTCCATATCGCATTCGAAACCCTCCTCTCTCTGAAGGATGAGCGAAAACAGGACGACCTGCAATTACATCCTTGATATACCCTTCATCTGATAGAACTTCTAGGTCTACTTCCAAGTCTACTTCCAAGTCTACTTCTAGGTCCTCTTCTTCGTCTTCTTTATCAGATAGAACTTCCAGGTCTTCTTCATCTATAAAATGCTCTTGTATTTCATCCTCATTGATCGTATGACCTGCGTTATCGTGAATCTTTATCAGTTCCTCAAACCAATCCCATCCTTCTAACTGATTCTCAATTACTCTTTTGTAAATCTTTTTTGAACGACCAACAAGCCCATCATTAAAAACAAGACATGCCCCACCACGAAGACGGTTAGTTTCTATTCTTCGTAAATCTCGATTTCCTGACACTTCAACTTTATCTGTTGGTTCTCCAGTAATTTCAATTGTTAGATGTTCAGCTGCAAATCTTTGTTCTTCTTTTGATGTAGGGAGCTGTAAATGACTAACCCTATTGTATAATTCAAGCTCTTCTAAATATCTCTCAACCTCTCGTTGATCCGCTTCGTATTTAGCTAATCCTAGAGTCTTTCTTACATAATCTGCTAGCAAAACACTCATTCCTGCTGCAGTTCCTCCAGCAGAACGTATGGGGCCAGCATAATATATCGCCAAATAATCAGAACCATCATCATTTCTTTTAATCCTAACTTTTGCAATACCTTCAATAGGTGCAGCAGTTATACTTTCAGTTATAACAGCAAGTGAACTTCGGATAGCTTGTTCAGCTAATTGCTCTTTAGTTCCTTGCATCAATTTCCCGTTACAAATATCTTCAGCAATCTTAAAAGCTACTTTTTCCCTAGAAAGATTTTTTTTCTCATATTCTCGTATTTTCTTTCCTATTCCTTCTGGACCAATTAAACCTTCAACCCTATCGGCAATATCTTTAGCAATAGGTATTTCTACTTCTGGCGCTGGATCTAAACCTTGTTTTCTTGCTTTAGTAGCAAGATTGTATGCTTTTTTTAATTGTTTGTTTAATGAATCGAAGTAGGATTGAATATTGATAGAAAGATTGTTGTTTTGTGTTATTTGATCCACCTTTCCTTTTTCAAATTAGCTCTATTAATTGGAGTGATAAAGCTTTATTAAGTTGAGTAATTTGTCTAGATTGTGATTAGCGTAATTATAGCAACTAAGAATTTTAGGTTTTTGTATAAACTTAACGAGGTTCTATCTAATATTCAAGAAATTAAAATTAACCACATTTTACCTAATCAACCAATTCCTTCTAACACAGACGTTATAATAACAACTGAAATAGAGAAGAAAGAATTTGATTTTGAGAAGATATTTGTTCCTAAAGCATTCAATCAATATTACATATTTTCGAATATTCTTTTACTAGCAAAGAATAAGAGTTATTTTGATGAGATAATTGTTGGAATAGATCCTGGAAAAACGACAGGGTTTATTGTATTAGCAGAGAAAGAAATTGTTCTAGGCAGTGCGGAATTATATACTGCTGTTGATGCAGTCAAAGAAGCGATTACTGTCTTCTTCAATATCGAAACGTCTGCATTAATAATCAAAGTAGGAGAAGGTGGAGGTCTAATCAGAGATGAAATTGTGAAAAGATTAAATGAAATCTTCCATGGTAAGGTAACTATAGAAATAGTAAATGAAGCTTTCACATCACAGAAAAAGACAAATCGTTTTGGTACAAAATTCTCAAAAAATGTTCAATCCGCCATTTTAATTGCATTGAGAGAAAGTTAAATCTTCATCTTTAGATTTGTTCCCAAGTATTGTTTTCTCAAGTTATTGGTTTTTGCATAACCCAAATATCTAAAAGTATTTAAAACTCCGTATGGTAATATTATTGTTCGAAATCGAAAGTAGAAAAGTTAAAGGATAGAATTAGCTATGGATGGCACTGTGATGCAAGACAAAACTATTGATGAGATGATTGAAGAAATCCAAACTCAATACAATATAGTTGGAAGAACAGAAGAACTTCGTAAGTGTTTAGCAGCTAAATTAGCAAATAGGCACATATTATTAGAAGGCGATGTAGGTGTTGGTAAAACAACTCTTGCACATGCATTAGCATCTTACTTTTCTCAAGATATAGAACGTGTTGATGGGGATGAGAGATACAGTTCTTCTAAATTGGTGGGACATTTTGATCCCCCAATGGTCATAGAAATGGGTTATTCATGGGATTCTTTTGTTACAGGTCCTTTGACAAAAGCTATGCAACTTGGAGCTATTTTATTTCTGAATGAATTGAATAGAATGCCTGAAGGAACTCAAAATGTTCTGTTAGCTGCGATGGATGAAGGTATTATAATTATTCCAAAACTTGGAGATATAAAAGCAAAAGAAGGATTTTTCATCATTAGTGCAATGAATCCTGCTGAACTTGTTGCTACCACACCATTGAGTGAAGCTCTAAGAGATCGATTTGTTTGGATTAGATTGCAATATCAACCTGAAGAAGAAGAAAAAAACATTGTCAGTGTTCGTACTGGTATTAAGGATGATAAAATAGTTTCAATTGCTGTTAAAATAGTTAGACAAACAAGAGATTGGCCTGATCTAAGAAGAGGAGCTTCAATTAGAGGGGCTATTGATTTAGCTGCTATAATTCGTTTTCTTGAAGTTAATGATATGGAATCTTGGGTCGATGCTTCAATAATGGCGTTAGCAACAAAAATTGAATTGGAAGATGGTGTTGAAAGCCAGATTGAAGATGTAATTCGCAATATAGTTACAAGTACTTTCAAGGATTTGGATTTTTTATAGAAGATGGGAGCGGCGACCATCTAGAAGATTTTCAGAAGCCTTTTGTCTTTCGAGGCAAGATGGATAAGGGTAGATTACTCGAAGCTGAGATAGTATCAGGTAAGAGAAACCCTTCAGTTTATTCTAACCTTTCAGAAGGAATGAGTTATTACGAAATCAAGAAGCAGACAGAATTAGCTATTGACGTAGATAATATGCCAGCAATTCAAGGTATGGCTATATCAAACAAATTTGCAGTAGCAGAAGCTCTTAACTCAAAGAAAGGTTATACAATGATAGCTCGTAGGGCTTCCAAAGGGGATAATAGTGCTCCTGAATTGTTTTTCATGTTACGCACAGCTTTAGATGAAAGAATGCGTCCCGTATTTCGTAGATTAGCTAGACAAGTTATAATGACAACTGCTACAGGAATAACAAGTCAAGGAATCAGAGGAGAAGTTTATGAACAAACTGAATATGAAATCGGTTTGGATGAATTTGACCTTGATGAAACAATGGAACGTTTTCTAGAGAATAGAAGTAGAATATTGAATACAGAAGATATTGTCAGTTTAGAAAGAAAAGAAAGAATGAAAACAGCCGTATTAATGTTTGACACTTCAGGTTCACTTTACGGGGAACGATTTACTACTGCAGCACTAACAGTAGCGGTTATGGCCCATAATCTTTCTAGAGATAATTTCAGTATTATATTATTCAATACTAAAGCTTATACAATTAAAAGAATGAAAGAAAAAGTCAATTCAGATGAATTGATTAACCGCATTCTAGAAAGTGAAAGTGCAGGTTACACAAACATATCTGAAGGATTAAGATTTGGTGGATTAGAACTAGACAAAATTAAGAAAAGAAATAAATTTGGTGTACTTGTAACTGACGGTGCTTTTAATCGAGGTGGAGACCCTCGACAATATTTGAAATATTTCCCTAAGCTTCATGTTTTATCTCTTCCAAGTCAACATGATTGGGGAAGACGTGTTTGTAAAGATCTTGCTAGATTGGGTAGAGGAAAATATGCAGAAGTGTCAAATCATAAACAAATTCCAAGAATTCTTATGAAATTACTTAGAGAGCTTTAAGTAGGTGTAGAAAATCCAACAAAATAAGAAGAGACGGGATAAAAATATTCCTTATCTTGGACCTAATCTTTTGTTCTATTGTTATGATTGTTCACTACCAATAATTGTATCTCATAAGTGCCCTCAATGTAAGAAAGATGTAAAAAATGTTCAACTTACACCTCCTTTTGATGTTAGGCCTGCAATACAAGAAGAGGTTCTAATACTTAAGAATTTGATAGAATCCAATTATGGTGATAATACAAAAATAATACATAAAGATGACATTATACTACTCAATCATGTTGGTTCTGAAGACCAGATGGAAGAGATAATTTTCTATGGAAAGAGCATTGGTACAAGAAGATATGATTTGAAATCCAGTAAATGGCAACTCAAACTAAATGCAAATGGATTATCTCTATTGAATGCAAAAATAACTAAGCGTTGGGTCAAAGTTGATGGAGTAGCAAAAGAGAAGATATCACAAGGAGCCAATATTCTTATACCTGGAGTAATTGATGCTGATCCTGAAATTGTGAATGGAGATTATATCGCTATCATTGATAATGATTTCAATGTAATAGCAGGAGGTATCGCTCGAATTGACGAAAGTGAAAGACACAAACATATCAAAGGAGTCTACGCAAAGAACTATTTGTCTGTTGATAAAGAATTCAAACCAGTCAGAAACAATCTAAAATGGAAAGATATTATTGAACTAAATAAAGGTGAACTAGAGAAACTAGAACATACTGCTATAGAATTCATAAACAAAATCAAAAATGATCTAGATCTACCAGCAATGGTTTCATATAGCGGTGGGAAGGATAGTCTGGTTACTTATGCCTTAGTGAAAGAAGCTTTACCAGACACAGATTTCAAAGTTCTTTTTGTGGATACTGGAATTGAATTTCCTGAAACAGTGAAGTATGTTGAAGAAAGTAGTAAATTACTTGGGTTTCAAAATAGACTAATTATCGAAAAGGTCCCAACTGAAGTTTTCTGGAAAGCTTTTGAAATGTTTGGACCACCAGGAAGGGATTTTAGGTTTTGTTGTAAGTTCGCAAAATTAGCACCCATTAAAAGAGCCATTGACAGAATCTATCAAGGTAATCAATGTATAAGTTTTGTTGGGCAACGCAGATATGAATCATTCCAAAGAACTGGATCCGACGTTTGGCAAAATAGTTATATCTCTAATCAGATTAATGTTTCCCCCATACAGAATTGGATTTCTCTTATGATTTGGATGTACATTATGTGGAAGGAATTACCCTATAATCCACTTTACGATACAGGATATGAACGAATAGGTTGTTGGGTATGTCCATCATCTGATATGGCGCAATTGAGTATTTTGAAAGAAAATCATGCTGAGTTGTATGAAAAACTCCACACAGCTGTAGATAAGTGGAAGGTCAAAAAGAATCTTTCAGAAGATTATTGGCGTTATGGACTATGGAGGTTTAAGAACCTCCCTCGAAAGATTATAAGCGCTTTATCTTTAGATCAGAATGATATCAAACCTACTTCACCAACTAATGAATTGGTTGCTCTACAGATAGAAACAAGTGATTGTGTAACAATGCCACTTAGCATTATCGGAAATTTTTCGAACGGAATTGATTTACAAAGAGTTTCTAGCTCTTTAATTATGGTAGGAAGAGTTCAATTAAACCAAAAATTGAACTTTCTTAGAGTGTTCGACAAAAGATATTCCATTATTCTTTACCTGGATGGTACATTCAAAATCAATTTTCGTAAACAGAAAAATCTAACAAACTATGATATTCGTAAAGTAATAGAAAATTTTGTCTATACAGTTTTAAGATCTCTAGAATGTATCAATTGCGAGCTCTGTGTTGGAAAATGTGAAGTGGGTGCAATAACCATTCAAGATAATGTAATATATGTTGATAAAGTGAATTGTATAAAATGTAATCAATGTTCAGAAGTTTGTCCGATTGTAACAGTAGTCCACAGAGATTTGAAAGATCAAATCAAAAACGCTGTAAAAGGGAGTGAATTACAGCAGTTTCTTACTTAATTGAATCATTATCTTTAATCATAACATTTTTCTATACAGACTTTGAGTTTGCTTTGATAATTATGCCAGCAAACCCAAATCGTGAATTTCTGCTTGAACTAAGCGGACTTGTAAACAAAAGAGTAAAAATCACTATGAATAATGATAAAATATACACTGGGGTCTTACGTGGAATACAAGATAATACTCTTAATGTTGTTTTAGCTGATGCTACTTGCGACAAGGATTACTATTACAGAGTGCTCATAACAGGAAGTAACATCATGGAAATAACTTTAGCCGAAGAACCATTTGACTTACAAGGTTTGGCAACCGAATTAGCTCAAATGTTTCAACCTCAAAATGTTAAGGTTATTGAAGAAGCTGCAATAATCCGTGTGATGGACAGATTTACTGTAAGTGAAGATGGAGTCGAAGGTTCAGGACCAATTACTGCAAGAATTCAGAAAATCTACGACAAATACAAAGCTGAGAAGGCTTAATAATTACATTTAAGATATCTCTTTTTATTTTTTTAACAACAGTAGGTTTATTGAGATGGATGAAATAATAGCTTCAGATCTGCATGGAAGGATAGGTAAAATATCATTACCTCGAGGAGATGTATCAACCCCCACACTTCTTCCTGTGATAGATCCGAAGGATAATATCATTCCTCCACAAGATATGATAAATAAATTTGGGTTTAATTTCGTCATTACAAGTGCTTATCTTTATTTCAAACGATTTGGGATGCCATCAAGTTCTGAAGATATCCATAAAACACTAGATTTTGATGGAAACATAATGATGGATAGTGGAGCTTACCAAGTACTTGTTTATGGTGATGTCGAAATAGATCCTATTCAATCCCTTACAATTCAAACCAATTTAAAAACTGATGTAGGTGTCATTCTAGACGTACCAACACCTCCTACAGATACATATACACAAGCGAAAGAGAAGGTTGAGGAGACTATTCGACGCATCGGAATATCTTTACCATATGTTGATAGTCATCCTGAAACTAATTGGACATTACCAATACAAGGAGGAAAAAATATTCATCTGTTAAAACAATATATTGAAACTGTTAAACAAAAGGACTATCTTAACAGTTTCAATTTTCATGCTCTTGGCAGTGTAGCTCCCATAATGTCACAATATGATTTTACAAGCTTGTTTTCCATGATTAAAACATCAAGAGAATTACTTCCACACAACATTCCTTTTCACCTATTTGGTGCAGGTCATCCAATGATCTTTCCTTTTGTAGTTGCACTTGGTTGTGATACTTTTGACAGTGCAGCATATATCTTATACGCAAAGGAGAATAGGTATATGACAACTTCTGGAACTCATCATCTTTCAGATTTAATAGAACTTCCTTGCCCCTGTGAGATTTGTTCCAAATGGTCGCCTAAAGAACTGCTAGTTGCAGATAATGAAACCAGAATTAGAAATATCGCTTTGCACAATTTATATGTGTCTCAAGCTGAAATAAAGAATATTAAAGTAAGTATAAGAGACGGAAATCTGTGGGAATTATTGGAAAGAAGATCCAAATCTCATCCATCACTGTATAGGAGTTTCAAATTTATTATTGATGAATTTAAAGGAGATTTTCTTGAATATTCTACTCCAGTGACAAAACAGGTTGGTTTGAAAGTATATGATGAAGATTCATTTTACAGACCTGAATATACCAGAGCTAGAACCAAATTATATAGATCGTTTAAACCTAATAGCTCAAAACTAGTTATCATTGTTTCATCAGGAAGAAAGAACCCAACAGAGTTCCTATATTCTAGACCTAATATAGCAAAAATCATCACAGGTCTATCTGAAGAGTATGATTTCGCATTTCTTGTTCCTTTCCTTGGCCTTTTACCTGTTGAATTAGTAGAAACTTTTCCATTTAGTCAATATGTTTTCTCCTCTGTAATTTCAGAAGAAATGTTACGCAACCTGTGGTTTGAAATAAGTTCTTTCATTGCAAAAATGAAATATGAAGAAAATATAATCTGTTCTGTTGGGAACGAAGAAGAAGTAGAGGATATGCTTTCCTATATCCAATCTCAATTCAAAGAAATTACAATCCCATTTAAGCTAAAATCAATCAAAGAACTTTAGATTCTACCTATCGAGTTTTTATAGTATATTTTGGATAAGAATATGATGAATAGTGATAAGGACAAGACCCACACTGAACCTCCTCAACCAGGAAAAACCATAGTTTTTCTAGAAGGAGAGATATTATCAGTAAAGCTAAACCAGTGGGGATTTGTTGGTAGATTAAGAACCAAATTTGGAGATTATAATTATAAGTTGAATGACTTAATATCAGCAACTAACGATATAATGGTAGGGTTAAAGTTAGTTATTACAAATGGATACTGCTATGAAAACAAGAAGAAAGAGATTGTTGTCTCTGACGGTAAATTTGGAAAAATTAACATCGAAATTGATACAGATTTTGCTAAAAAATTGAAACTCGAGAATAAGACATTAATTGGGAAAATAGTAAGTGTAACTCAAAAAGACAGTTCAAATATCATATTATTGAAAACGCCATTTCCCCCTTTTAGTGAGCATGAAGTTATAGTCAATAGTCAAAAACCTAACCAACTAAATGATATCGTTAAAAAACTTGAATTCCTTTCTAACAAACTCATCATATTAGAAGGAAAAGGAGACCTAAATGACATTTCAGTCTCTAAATTTGAATTACTAAATGAAAATCATTACCTAATAAAATTATTAGAATTAGAGAAAGGAAAGCTGGAATACACATCAAATTTCAGCAAAATTATCCTTAATCAAATGAACTTCATTGAAAATTTTCATTCAGCTTTCAAAGATCTACTCTTCAATATGAGAGGAAAAGTATCCAAACACCTTTTAGATGATCTAAGAGAGTTACTTCTATCAAAGATATTAGATGGAGGAATAAAGTATCCTTATAGCATTCTTATCTCTAAACACGAAATAGAAGAATACTTTGATTCTATGGTCAAATTTGCGAGAGATACAATTTATGGAAACTCAAATATTGCTAATCCTGAAGAACTTGTATCATATCTAAGATACTATTATCCTGCTTTTAAAATTGAAAAATTTTAGAAAAAATCAGTGAAGGGATTATTTTCTTTCAATGGCTATCTCTATATGAACATCTTCAGGTACATGAATTCTCATCAAAAGACGCATACTTTTTTCCTCTGCATCCATGTCTATTATCCTTTTATGTAGTTTCATTTCGAGATGATCATAAGTGGCTGTTCCATTCCCACAAGGAGACTTTCTAACTGGAATTACAATTCTTTTGGAAGGTAGTGGGATTGGTCCTCTAATACGTACTCCTGTTCGTTCTGCAATCTTTTGTATTTGATTACAAATTCTTTGTAAGGAATGTGGGTCATTACCTAATAGTTTGATTCTAGCTCGCTGAGCCATTGTTTCACCTTGTGTAAAAAAGTTTTGTGGGTTTTAAGAAGATTTCGTTTAAGTAAGAAAATAAAAGAAAAATAACTGGTTGAGACTAGTTTTGTTTTCCAACTAATCAGGATGTGATTGAAGTTCTTCGAGTCTTTTCATTCTATTTTCCAAAGTTTCAATTCTTTTGACAATTTGTATTAAAGTCTCTTCAATAGCTGACATTGTAGTTTGTGAGCTTTGTTGAATTGCAACAGCTGCGGTAGCTGATACTTCCTTAAACAGAATATTTGCTTGCTCGGTAATGTCCTTTGTTATCTGATCCAACATGAAATCATTCAAGTAAAGGTTTACTTCTGATACCACATATTTGATATTATCATGTATACCTCTCTCACTAAGATCTTTTACACCTACTTCAGCTTCTATAATCTCATCTAGCTTTATTTGAAGCATCCATTGACCTTTAACATTCATCAAAGCTATGGAATATCTTGTTCCTGGAATTTTTGTTTCATACATGTTATCATACCTCACAGATGTAGAATATGAAATCATTTCTAGTTTACTTAAATGATTATTATAGATTACGTCTTTTAAACTTAAAACATTAACGGAAATACCCTTTTAAGATTACTAATGTAAGATAAATCTTTAAACCTTTAAATTCTTTATACAACAAGTATGAGCTCTTACATAGAGAAAATCTCCACTTCAATGACCAACAAGAACAACATACGTAATGTAAGTATTGTAAGTCATGTAGACCATGGTAAGACTACTTTGTCCGATCATTTATTACAAGCTGGTGGTTTGATTTCTAGAACTATGGCGGGAACAGCTAGAGCCTTAGATTATCTAGAAGAAGAACAAAAAAGTGGTATCACCATCAAAACAGCAAATATTTCTCTCTTATATAATGTTGAAAATAATGATTTTTTGATAAACTTAGTAGATACACCTGGTCACGTAGATTTCTCTGGAATGGTTTCACAAGCTCTACGACTTGTTGATGGTGTTGTTATCGTTGTAGATGCTGTAGAACAAATAATGGCTCAAACTGAATCTGTAATAAAACAATCTATGAATGAATGTTTAAGACCGATTCTTTTCATCAATAAGGTTGACAGACTGATAAGAGAGTTGAAATTACCTAAAGAGGAAATTGAGAAAAGAGTCAGCAATATTATCCAAATGGTAAATGAATTAATTGAACAATATACCATAGAACAGTTTAAGCAAGATTGGAGAGTAAGATTTGATAATGGAACTGTCTTGATTGGTTCAGCGCTTAATGGTTGGGCAATCTCTTCATATTCAAAGAACATTCCTCCATTTGAAAACATTATTCAGTACCACTTAAGTAATCAGGTTGACATTCTGAAAAAAGAATATCCCTTAATTGACTCTTTTATGCAATCGATTATACAAAACGTACCTAATCCTCAGACTGGTCAAAAGAACCGGTCTAGTTTTATAACTCAGTTTTTAGATCAAAAAGCTGAGGAGTCTCTTAGTAAGTGCAACGACAAAGGACCTACCATTATCTGCTTAGGAAAGCTTTTGTATGAAGATAATAGGGGGCTTATCTCAGTAACAAGAATTTTCTCAGGTTTGGTAAAATCTGGTTCTATGCTCCGTAATAGAAGAACAGGAGATGTATCACGAATACAACAGGTTTGTATCTACAAAGGTCAATCTCTAATAACCATAGATTCTGTAGGTGCAGGCAATATTGCAGTTCTAATAGGGCTCAAAGATGTACAAATTGGTGATACTCTCATTGACGATACTTCCGATTATCCCAATATTCTATTTAAACAAATCCGATATCTCCAAGAATCTGTTATTTCCCAGAGAATAGAACCGAAAAAAGTTTCTGATATTCCCAAATTAACAAAGATTTTAGGAATTCTATCATTAATTAAACCCAATTTCCACTACAATGTTGATGAAAATACAGGAGAAATCAAAGTATATGGGATTGGTGAGTTACAATTAGAGATAATTCGAGGTGAGATTCAGAAAGCAAATATTATGGTTGATTTTTCCAATCCTGAAGTCACACTAGTTGAACAGATTGACAAGGAAATATCACTTAAGAAAAAAGATCAATTAGAGCTTTTAGAGATTACAGTGAAGTGTAAACCCTTTGCTAAAGATACACCAAAAATGAAAGACTGTATATACAGTGATTACAGAGATAACTATCTAGAAGTTAAACTTGTGAACACAACTGAAGAGATTAAAGATTTACTACGAGATGGTTTCAAGAATGCCATTTTGAGAGGTCCGCTTAGAGGTTATCCTATTCGTCAGCTTCACTTGACAATAGAAAATATAGTTGAGCTTGAACCTGAGTCTCTTAGATATGAGATTATCATTCCACTTCTTAGAAATGTTGTTCACGAGGCAATGATAAATGGAAATATTGGAGTTTATGAACCAATTTACAAGTTCACAATAAATACACCTACTCACTATCTAGGACCAGTACTGACTGTTATCCAAAGATTTGGAAGCGAAATTGAGGATACTGATCATTTAGCTTCAAAATCTATAATTAAAGGTGAAATTAGTGTGGAGTCATCTTTAAAAACAGCATCTGAGCTAAGAGCAGCTTCAGAAGGATACGCCTTTTGGCAATTTGAGTTCGTTGGGTATAAGAGGAAGAAATAGTTTTTAGGAAAGAATTGCGGCTCAGAACTCAAGATCTTCAACATCTAATTCAGTCAAGGGTTAGATTCTTCATTGCCAGATAAAGCTTAAACTAAACATATTCTTCTATTTTTCCATGTCTGTAAGTATTCTATTGGATATTGCTGCACACTTCTCAAGTATATGCCATTTATCTAAAGTTAGGTGTTCTCCATCTTTAAAGACAAATTCACCATTTACAATTAAATCTGTTACATCTGAGCTTGATGAGGAATAAATAACATTAGACAAAGGTTTGTTTTGTGGCCATGAATGACTCCTCTGTAAAGATAACAAAGTCAGATCTGCTGGAGAGTTAGTTGAAATGCCTTCAGAATCTATACCCATAGCTTTCATCCCTTGAATTGAGCCAAGAGTTAAAACTACAGCATTATCCAAAACACTAGGATCATTAGCTAAATATTTCTGGAGCATAGCAGTGGTGGTTAGTTCTTCTAGCATCCCCAAATCATTGTTTGATGCATTACCATCTGTACCTACAACGACGTCTATACCTTGTTCTAGATACTGAAAAACTGGGGCAATACCACTTGTCATCTTAAGGTTAGATTGAGGATTATGAAGAACAGTTATATTTGATTCCTTCATTATTTGCCATTCTTTTGGAGATGTATGAACACAGTGAGCGCCTAAGATTTTTTCTTTTGTTATCTCAAGATGCTTCATATATTCAATTGGAGACATACCAAAATTCTGTATTGCTTCATCTACTTCTCTCTTTGTTTCATTCAAGTGGATATGAATTGGTAAAGAATACTTGGATGCCAAGTCAGAGATTTTTGACAAATATTCCTTTGGAACGGTGTATGGAGCATGCGGTCCAACTCCAAATTTCACCAACCCTTCATTCTGCTTACCTTTACTCTCCAATAGGTTTGAAACATGTATCCAAGTATTTTCTAGACTTCCTGATTCTGGAGTATTATCAAAAACAGAGGGACAGATTAATGCCCTAATTTTAGCTTCTTTTGCAGCTTTTTCAATAGATTCAGCAAAAAAGTATTGGTCAATAAAACCACTTATACCTGATTCTATTAATTCTAAGCAACCCAATAAAGAACCATAATAAGCATCTTCTGCGGACAGTTTCATCTCAAATGGCCAGATATACTCATTCAACCAAACCATAAGTTTCTGGTTATCACATATACCCCTTAGAAGAGTTTCAGGTAGATGAGTGTGACCATTAATCAAAGATGGTATAGCAATATGGTTAGATTTATCTACTTTATCATGACCAGATAGAAGTTTCTTAACATCTACCTCTTTTCCTACTGCTACTATTTTATCATTTTCAACTAAAATAGCACCGTCTCGTATTACTTTATCACACTTTGATCCAGAGATAATGTATTTACACTTAATGTATGTATCACTCATCTACAATCAATTTAACTCCGTAACTAAAAAGAAAAATCTTTCCCTTCCCAGTGTTTGACTATATATCTTCTTGCTCAAATATCTTTGAGAGCCTGAAATCACTTTCAAGTACTTCTCGAACCTGTCTGAGAGGTACTGTCAGATGTATCCTTTTAGATCTACCACCTCTCCCTTTACTTATTACTTGAGCAGTAATAATTCCCAGCATATCTAATTCGTTTATTAGGTCACCAACACGACGAGTTGTTAAAATATCCAAACGAACTAGCTTACAGATTTTTGAGTAGATTTCATAAACATCACCTGTAGTTATTTCCTCAGATTTCCCTTCACCCATGAATATAGCTTGTAAAACAGCTTTAGTTTGAATTGGAAGTGAAGTTAATACTTCAATTACAGTATTCCTTTCAATTACTTGCTGCGCTTTTCTTACATGAATCTCTGTAACATGCTCATCACCATTTCTTTCAGCTAGTTCAGATGAAACACGAAGTAAATCCAAAGATCTTCTAGCATCTCCATGTTGTTGAGCTCCTACTGCTGAACAGAGATTGATGACTCCGAATTCTAGAATGTTTTTATGAAAAGCTACTTCTGCTCTTTGAGTAAGAATATCATTTAGTTGTTCTGCAGTATATGGGGAAAAAACAATTTCTTCTTCACTCAAGCTGCTACGAATTCTGGGATCTAGTGTTTCTTTGAAGTTTACATCATTTGTTATTCCAATGATACTAATTTTCGATGATTGTAAGTCACTATTCATTCTTGTTAAAACATACAATGATTCTGAACTCTTGCGATAAAGCATATCTACCTCATCTAATACGGTTACATGCATTGTATCAAGATCATCTAGCGCTTCCTTAAATTTCTGGTAAATAACATCAAAATGTAAGCCTGTAAATGGAACATCAATTCCTATATCCTCACACAATTGTGTTAACACCCGATATTTTGTATCCACGTGTTGGCAATTCATGTAACTATACTTAAAATGTAAATCTCTCGATTCAGCCCTTTCTTTCAATTTAGCTAAAACCTGCTTTGTAACTGCAGTTTTACCAGTGCCTGTTGTTCCATATATGAAGATATTAGAAGGTGCACCACCCCTTAAAGCAGGTGCTAAAATCTTTGCTAATTCTTCGAACTTATCATCTCTGTGTGGTAAAATATCGGGAACATAGTGAGGACTCAAAACATCTCTATTCCTAAAAATTTTGGTTTCAGCATCCAAATATCTATCAAATATCTCATCAATATTGGATTTAGGTTTCTCATCCATAGCTATTCATCTCTTTACAGTTAAATACTAAGAATTTTCAACAACTGTTTAACTTTGTCGATAGATGACGTCTAAAACAATCATCAAGATTATTAATTAATCCAAAGTACATCTAGATGTTTTAAGCTAATTTAAATAATACTTTGGGTCTTCCTCTAGTACTTCGTGGAATTGCTTCTTTTTCAATAAACCCTTTGGATATCATTTTAGCTAAATTATCATAGAGGGTTGATCGTGGAATGTGTGTTAAAGCAACGAGTTCGTTCCGTGTAAGAGGTCCGTGTTTATCTAAGAGGTTAATTAGAAGATTATCCAGTTCTATCTCTTGGTCTATCTCATCTGAGTAAACATAAACACGTCTACTGCTCACTACTATTCCTTGAATTGAGGATTTCTCCTTTATTTTCTTTGTTAGCATGTTCTTGCTTTGTTGCATTCTATCACTCTATTTAACTATCTATAACTTTAGAGGATTTTTGTCGATTAAATAATTCAATATAATCCACAGAATATCAGCGTAATATCTAATAATTTCTTTGTGATAAAGCTATATATACTCGACAATAAATGGGAATCGACAAAACAAGCCAGATTCAAGTTGATTTACTGGATATTATTGGAGATATTGACAAGCAGATAGAGAGCCTTTCCTCACATAATCCTATTTTTGGGTTCATTACTCCTAAATTCGTCAAATGCGGGAAGAAAAATTGTAAATGTCATTTCAACACTAAAGATTTACATGGACCTTACTTCTACTTGCGTCTTGAACCTGAGTATAAATATAACAAATACTTGGGTAAAGAAATTCCAAGAGTTATCAAGGAACGTGTAGAGATTGGATCAACAATTAAGAGACTTGAGAAGAAACGCATAAAAATCATTGAAACTGTTTCTCAATTTGAGTCTATGATTTGATGGAATTTATCATTTTTTTTCTTTTATTTCTTTGAATTAACTTCCAGTTGTACTAATTCCGTAATACACTTTTCTCTTTCTTCACAAGAAAAGTGTAATACGCGACGAATACAGTAATCACAATGAACACAAGCCTTCACTACATGGAGTTTTTTCACTTCTGAGTTTCTTGCACTCTTACTGCCTTATTTCACGCTTTTGTGAAGTATTGTAGAGAAACCGTTCACTGCGTGCCCAAAACCTTGTGAACAAAAACATGGTCACGACAAAAATTCTATCGTGCCATAATGCGATTCTCCAGAAGAATCTTCAGTTTGTGAACAGAAATTCTTGACCCCCCTATTTCCACTGGAAAACTTCGATATCACCATCTATGGCCCGTTCACAACATGTGAAAGGACTTTAAGCGTAAATTAGACCCCAATTCTGGTGTTTCAGCCCATTTCTTTTGGAATCATTTCACATACTTTTGTGAAGTCTTTACTAAATAGGTTTTAATCTAGTGCTCTTTCACGTTTAATTTTGTTATTTTTTTAGTCTTTTTCAATAATTTCTTCTTCCTACGTAATCATTAATATAGAACCTTTAGAAAAACTAGCCAGATATATTATCCATTAGGTGAGATAAACTATGTCAGATTTCAATATTAAATTACTTGAAGAATTGTCTAATGAATTCGGCCCTTCAGGTTTTGAATGGGAAGCTCAGAAGATTCTTAAGAAATACGTAGAACCTTTCTCTGATGAAATACTCAAGGATCGAACAGGTACTTTGATCTTTACTTCCAAAGGAACCTCTGATTCTCCAAAGATCATGATTGCAGGTCATATGGATGAAATTGGTTTTCAGGTTGCAGCTATAACTAAGGATGGTTTTGTTAAATTCCATCAGCTTGGTGGGTGGTGGGATCAAACTTTACTTTCTCAACGCGTTAAGATCCGCACTGTTGAAGGTAATCTTATTCCTGGTATTATCGGCGCTAAACCTCCCCACGTAGTTGAACCTGAGGAACGAACTAAAGTTGTTACCAAAGCCAATATGTTCATCGATATTGGTTGTACCTCTAAAGAGGAAGCCAAAGATCTAGGTATACGAATTGGTGACCCTATTATGCCTGATGCTACTTTCGAGATTTGGGAACGTCCTAGAATTTCTAAGGAGAATGACGAAGAGAAGAAAGAGACCGTTACCTTAGCTGTAGGTAAGGCTTTTGATGACCGTATTGGAGCTCTTATTGCTGCTGAAGTCGTCAAACAACTCAAAGATGAAGGTATCCCTCACCCTAACACTGTTTATGGTGCTTCCACCGTTCAAGAGGAAGTAGGTCTTCGTGGTGCTCGCACTGCTGCCCAGATGATCAAACCAGACATTGGTATTGCTCTCGAGGTTGATATCGCTGGAGATGTTCCAGGTATCGATGAGACCAAAGCTCCAGCTCACATGGGTAAAGGACCAAGTATTCTTACTTATGACGGATCCATGATCCCCAACCCCCGATTCAGAGACTTTGTTATCACAACCGCAGAAGAGTTAAAAATCCCCCACCAGCTGTCTCTAGTACCAGGAGGAGGAACAGATGCAGGAGTAATCCATCTAACAGAGATGGGATGCCCAAGCATAGTCATAGGGATACCCACAAGACATATACATGCACATAACGGAATATTAGATTTAAGTGATGTAAAGAACGCCATAAAACTAATCGTAGAACTAATAAAGAGATTAGATAAGAAAAAAGTGGAATCGTTTACAGAAATATAATCGAAAAACCGTAGACTTCTGTAGTTCAAAAACTTACTCAATCTTGCCAGAGCCGTTATAGTTGTATTGGCACGTAAGATGGAGGGGAAGAATGAGCGAGAGAACTGGAGAGACGGATTTTCTACGAGTTTATATAGGAAAGTGCGTAGTATATAACAGATGCAAGGTTCGCAGGTGCCTACCCCTCAACGTACGTGAGGGGACCCACTTAAACGACGGTTAGACGCCTTCTGGCAAGTTTAACCAAGTTTCATAACGTACGTAGACTTCTGTTATTTACTATTTTTTTGAGAAAACAAGGGTGAGAGAGGAAAAAAGAGAAATCTTACCACAAAAAAATAAAAAAACGTGGTAAGAAGAGATTTATATAAAGCATTTTGCAAGAAGGAGAGATATAGGTGCATGTGAGAGCGAACTAAAAAGTGGTATAATAAACGAAGAAGAAAAAAAGAAGAATTAAGGGAAAGAATTAAAGAAAAGAAAGAATATATCAAACAAGAGTATAACGATAATCCAGAGTTTGTATATTGTTGGATTCAAGCAAATTAAGGAAATTAATCTTATAAGGTGAAGAAATGACAGATTTTAATATAAAAATTCTAGAAGAATTGTGTAATGCTTTTGGTCCCTCAGGTTTTGAATGGGAAGTGCAAGGTATATTGAAAGAATATGTGCAACCTTTTGCAGATGAGATTCTACAAGATAGAACAGGTACTTTGATTTTTACATCTAAAGGTGATATAGAAGGTCCTAAAATTATGATAGCTGGACATGTAGACGAGGTAGGTTTTCAAGTCTCGTCAATAACCAAAGAAGGTTTTCTGACATTCCATCAATTAGGAGGGTGGTGGGATCAAACGCTTCTTTCTCAAAGAATTGTTTTAAGAACATCTGAAGGTAATCTTATTCCTGGTATGATTGCTGCTAAACCTCCTCACGTAGTTGATGCAGAAGAAAGAAAGAAAATTGTTACTAAGAATATGATGTTCATTGATATTGGTTGTTCTAGCAAAGCTGAAGTTGAAGAATTAGGTGTAAGAGTAGGCGATCCTATGGTACCTGATGCCAGATTTGAGATATGGACTAGGACACGTGTCAAGAAGAAAGATGATGAAATACTGGAAAGGAAAGATGTGAAACTTGTTGTTGGTAAGGCTTTCGATGATCGTATCGGAGCAGTCATCGCAGCTGAGATTATTAGGAAAATTAAGGAGGAAAATATTTCCCATCCTAACGTAGTCTATGGCGCAGCTACTGTCCAAGAAGAAATAGGTGCACGTGGTGCCCGTACTTCTGCTCAGATGATCAAACCTGATATTGGTATAATTGTTGAAGTAGATATTGCTGGTGATATTCCTGGTATAGAAGAGTCCAAAGCTCCTACTAAGTTAGGTCAAGGACCCAGTATTATGACTTATGAACTAGCTATGATACCTAATCCTAGATTCAAAGATTTTGTTATTAAGACCGCAGAAGAGATAGGAATACCTTTGCAATTATCTTTAATGCCAGGAGGAGCAACAGATGCAGGACCAATTCATACAACAGAACTAGGATGTGCAAGCATAGTAATAGGAGTACCTACAAGACATATACACGCACACAATGGAATAATGGATTTAGAAGATGTGGATAAAACAGCGGAATTGATTCTAGAACTTATTAAAAGGCTGGATAAAGAAACTGTAGAATCATTTACAAGAATATAATTCAAGCATATTTTTTTCTCATTTTTTGAGAAAACAAGGGCGAAAGAGGAAAAAAGAGAAATCTTACCACAGAAAGAAAAAAATATGTGGTAAGAAGAAATAAGATGTCTTACCACAATCAAAATATTTTACGTGGTAAGATTATGATTTATTCTTCTCGAACTCGTCAAATAAAAACAAAATAAGCTTAACCTAGAAGATCAGGAGGTATTTCCAGTACTCCCAATTCCCCATAACTTTCTAATAACTTCTTTGTAACAGAATACAGTCTTTGAGATACATTTCCCTTTCTACTTAACATGTTTTCATCTGCTAATCTAGATAGATATGTGCTTACTGTACTCATTTTTACCCCTTCCTTAAAGATAATCTCGTATAATTCACATACCTCATTCGAAGTAAACCAATCTCCTTCAGGATAATGATTCCTTATTATACTCGCCACTCGCTCTATTTTTGAAGCACCAATTAAATCATTAATGCTATCAATCTTTAATTGTTCTTGAACTTCTTCAGCAGGACTGGATCCATCTGATTTACCTGTAACCAAAGCGAGTGTAGTTTTTAGACTTTCAGTGTCACCTGAGGGTATTCGAATAATAGTTCCATCGGGTAACTTTATTGTCACTTCTTTCGGCATATGACTCACTCTATTACTAATTCAGTTACTGATTCCTTTATTTAAAGGTAGATATCATATTGGACTAGTATCTTGCAGTTAAAAACCTAAGTAATATTCTATTTATGTAAGGCAACAGCTAGACACACCCCTTTCCTTCCATTAGAACCAATATTCTATATAAAAAAGTATTTTTCGAATTGAAAAACGAAACATTTATATAATAAACATTTTAGTTTAATCCAGGGCTATGTACAAGTATAGCCTAATTAACTATATTTTGTATGTACAAGTATTATATATTACTCCACTTGAAGTAATGGGGGGTGTGTATACTTGTCGTTTTATCTCCCGTCAAAATCCATAACTTTAAAATTAAATAATAAACGGTTTTTACAGAGTATAATGGTCACAAGAGTAAAATTATGTGTTAAATGTGGTAGGCCTATCACTAATAGCACAGGATATTGTGAAGATTGTTCCAAAGAAGTTTCCATTGGAATAAAAGAAAGGTGCTCAAATTGTGGTAAAAGTAATTTGATGTCTCCTCTAGCTTACAACGTCAAGACCAAACACGTTTACTGCAAGCAATGCTTGGATCTTTTTGTAAAACAGTTAAGACTTCAAGAGTTACCTGAAGATCATATTAAAAGAATCATCGACAAAGATTTCGTTCCTGTCAAGTGATTTTAATATTTCATGATTTTATTCATGTATATCTTCTCATAGACTTGTTTAATTTGTCTTCTACTAGCCATTTTAGCCCCTAGATATGCTACAAGTATAAACCACAACATGATACCGAATAAAAATATGAAGTAATAGCTTAATTTTGTATATGGCACAAGAAAGTATCGGGTTATTATAGATCCAAAATACGTACCGAAAATTGTTCCTGGAACAACTTGCAATAAGATAGACCTTGCTGAAATCTTAGATATTTTCTTTCTAGATATGCCTAGTTTATACAGCAACTCATAATCATGCCTATAACTTAAAACATATAGAAATGCAAAAATAATTATTTGTAGGGAGAATATCAGAAAAAGCATTCCACCTAATATACCATAAATTGCTGAAAATGTAATGTAATCTTTCTTGCTCTCCTTAGTTAGTTCATTCATGTTTTCTATAGAATAACCTTGACTCTCCACTATACTTGTAACAATAGAAAGAGTTGTTGAGTTCAATTCTCCTAGAGTTATCATATTTGGACCTGTAGCACTCATTTCTGATAATAATCTGTTAATCTTCATATAAACTGAAAATCCTGCAGCAAATGGATCTTGAATTACTCCACTTATATCATATCTCTCTGAGCTTTGAGTGATTTTCAATTCTTGAAAACTACTATCTTCAAAAATTGCATTATCTAATGATTCCCCTATTAATACTTCCCCATTATTAGGTGGCTCTTCTCCCCATATGAATAAATCATCTTTAACGGGGAAAATTTCACATCCTAATACAGTGGCATAAGATGTTCTATTTTCTCCTAACAATACGGGACCTTCCCCTGTTACATCCCAAAGAACGGCAATTTCTTGTACTTCAAGTTTCGTAATGAAATATTCGTTGACTTGTATACCATTCATTTCAAGCTCAGATATTAAACTATTATTTATTGTTAAGCTGTTGAAGTATAATATATCACCCACCGATGTTGTGTGTGGACGGTCAGTAAACGGTTGTGCTCCAATGTTTAATTTTAAATAATTTACCATCTCATCTTGGCCTATTACATATGTTATATCACTAAATCTGTTATCAATTTGATAACTATATGTCTCTGTTATAGATACTGGTCCTAAAGCAAATGATATTATTGAAAACGCTAGAAAGAAACTGAACAGAAGACTCGCCAATATTTTTCCTGATCTTATGTAGTTTTTTGTAGCTATTTTTGAAGTCGTTTTTAATTTTCCAATTATTCCCTTGAATTCGAATAAACTCTTATAATTACTTAATTTTCCTGATGAAACCTCAAAATTCTTCTCACTTATAAAATTGAGAATTGTATAATGTGATTTTACATATGCCACTAATAGGATTCCAATATTTGCCCCCAGTACTGGGATGAATCTCACACTTTCAAATAAAAGACCAAAATTCGATGAGTAGAAGACTATTGCAAGTATAATTAAAGCTATAATAACTCCCAAAATAAGCATAATAAGTGCTGTAATTATTTGATTAAAGATGAAATAACTGTATATCCATTTGTTTTTTCCTCCAACATTCTTCATTATAGCAATGTCGTCTTTCTGATTCTGAAATTTCAAATCAATTGATCTTGATGTAACAACCCCTCCTATTATGATACTCGCAATAATGAAGATAATTCCCATCCAGGAGTATGAATTATAATATGTGTTTGAAACAGACCAGTAGAGGTAAGGATTTACAATAGAATACATAGCTACACTAAATACTATTGCTGAATAAGTTACTATAAGACCAATGGATGAGAATACTGAGGTCAGAAAAGACCTCTTGAAATTTATCCAAGCAAATCTGACTTGACCTATCATTCTAATTTCTCCTCCTTTTACTCTTCCTCTTCTTTGAAGATATAATCATCTTCTGGTAATATTTCCTCTTCAAGGGTGTGATTTTCCTCTGCTAACATCTCATCTTCGAATAGATAATCTTCATTTACTCTCTCCAAAGAATCGATTGTACGATATTCTATCTCCTCCCCTTTTCTTCTTTCAGGATATTCCTTTTCCAATTTAACTTGTTTAGAACCTACTTTGTAAACTTTTGTAGCTATATCCTTCATCTTTTGATCATGTGAAGAGATAAGTATTGTAATATCAGTTGTTAAGAACAACTCTTCAATTAATTTACAAAGATCATCTGCTGATTCTCTATCTAGATTTCCTGTTGGTTCATCTAATATTAGCACGTAGGGATTTGTAGATAGAGCTCTTGCAATAGCTATTCTTTTCTTTTCTCCACCACTTAATTGTGCTGGAAAGCTTTCCTTTCTGTGATCAATACCCAATTTTGATAATAATTCGTCAATTCTTTCTGGTTTGTTTTCACTCTCATATTCACATAGTTCTTGAAACAAAATTATATTTTCTTTGACGGTAAGTGTTGAAACAAGATTGTTTTCTTGAAAAACTATACCCAGATAGTTTGATCTGAAGTCTGCTTTATCTTTCTCTGGAATAAGATCCAAGTAAAGCCCTGCTACCTGGACTTCCCCTTCATCTGGTAACAATAATCCTGTGATTAGATTGAGTAAAGTTGTTTTTCCACTTCCACTTGGACCATAGAATAACACTAGCTCATTTCTTTCTATTTCTAGATTTATTTTGTCAAATATGACTATGTCTTCCCAGAAGAGTTGAAACTTCTTTGTAGCTTCTTTTATCTTGATTATCTGGTCCATTGTACTCGACCATTCAAATTGGTATTCCTACATTTATGAAGTTATTTATTTTGAAACAATAGCGTTTGAAAGCAATAGTAGCGAAGTTTCGAGATGAGATTATCATCCAAGGCAATATGCCATAAGTCAAGTCCCACACGAGAAAACTTCGCTGGGAGTACATTATTCAGAGTCAATATAAACTCTGCTTTTAAGTTCATGAAATGAATAAAATAGAAGAGGATAGAAAACTCTTACCTATACTGTGCTGAAATCAATTCCAATATGTATGAGATTTAAAGTTAAATCAAATTCTAATGGTGATATTGGAAACTCAATTAATTGTGAGAATCCTATAGTACTCGCTCTTATGCTTAAGTCATCTGTTTGAGTTCCTAGATTAAATGTTTCTACATATTGATTGATTTTCGCAATTTTAACCATACTTGAATCGTTAATTATGGGGAAGTATTCCCCTTGTCCTCCTTCTGTTCTAGTGGTATTCAAATGTACTATTATGAAGTTGATTTCTAATTGACTAGCTGTTATTATCTCGATGTTAACATATAGACTATAATATAATTTCAGCAGTTTATAGCCCTCAAACGACTGATGAACTATATTTGTCATTTGTGTTGTTCTATTGGTTGAATAGACCATTAAAAGAGGACTACCAAAATCATAAATTACTCCACCTGATCCTTTGAAGTTTCCTTCAAGTTTGTATGTCACTTCTCCAGTATAGACAGAATGGTTAAGTAAATTACTTACTCCTGTGTTAATTAACAAGAAGATTTCACGTTCTCTAGATAGATCAAGGATACCATTATCTAAATTATATCTTACAACATTTGATGATTCATCAGGAGCATTAATTAGTTTCTTAATTTCTGAATCAAAAGATAGAAATGTGTTTGTTGCTGCAGTAAGGTCACTTTCTGTTTGAAATCTTTCTAGAGATGGCACAATTTGTGCAAAAGCTAATCCTAACGCACTTACCATAACTGTGAAAACAACCAAGGTAGAGATAATATTTGATACTCCTCTCTTGGATTTACATAATTTCTTCATGTAAGAATAGTTTTGTTTTTGGTCTTATTTAATTTTGTGTAAGTTCTTTAATTAAGCCTATTGAATTTCTGTTATTGTAAGTTTTACTTTGTTTCCCTCAACTTTTACAAGTGAGTTGTCTTCTAAAATTGGTATTATTCTATTCTTCAATGTAACTGCAGGTATAGTTGTATCTTCTTGAAGAAGCTTGAAAGTTGACTCATGTTCTGGTGAAGATGCAAGAGCAACTAACACATCAATATTCTCTTTTTGACTTGGAATCCAATTTGATATTACTTTGATTGTGAATATGTATCCCTCTTGTCTCAACGCTAATTTGTTTACTTGGTTTTCTAAATCCTTACTCTTTTTTTTAAATGGTAATAGGTTATCTACTTCTTTCTGCAAATCTTTCACTTTGTTTATTAGCTCCTCATTCTCTAATGTAATTTCTTTGACTTGACTGCGTATGGATGAAAGATTTGTTCCAGAATCCTGTATCTCCAGTAACTTCTCTTTTAGTTCATCTATTTCATCATTTAATCTTCTTGATTCTGAGTCAGCTATTTGATCTATTTTTTGTAATAGATTTCTTATTTCCTCTAACATTGTGATATCAAATTCTGATTTAGATAAAAGATTTTCTAAAAACCTAATGTATTTATATAGTGTTATATATGTATTATATATGTATTATCATTAATATTATTTTTCTGTTTTTCGTATATAGAATACGCTCTAAACCCCTTTGAAATATTCTATTCTAATTTACTGATACAATCTAGTTATTAATACATTTCTTGGGTGGAATGATATCTAAAGGTTTAGAACAAATACTGATTCCTAACAAAAATTTGTTTGATTCTTAAAGAAAAAAATACAGAAAGCGAAACTCATTAGATAATCTTTACTGATTATAATGTTTGTAACTTATTGTTAATTTACAGCTTGTATTCTAACCTACATACTTACTAACAATCCATTAAAGTGAAATTTACAATTAGTTTTCTCTATCGATTTCTCTTAAATTGTTTTTTTTAATTTACAATATCAGTAATCTAGAATTTTCTTATATCTTGATCTAATAGGACTCAAAATTTCATTTGGGATATAATTAAATTAATAATATATCCTGCGAGGCAATCATAATTGCTTTGTATATTTTAGGATTTTTTGAAACCATACAATGAATTTCACTTTTTTCTTCTAGATTGATTTTCATGTTGATTTTGTTTTATTCTTTCAAAGTTTTTTTTTTCTTTTTTGAATTGATTTAATCAAGCTGATACTTTGTGAAAACATTATACTTCCAATTAAGTATCGACATTAATCTAAAATAATTAAGTATGCCGAGATTGGGAGCTTACAGAATGAAATATAGCGTTTTTTGTCGGTGTAAGTCTTATTTTTCGAAAAATCAAATGTTCTTGACTAAAATTGTTTACTTTTAATTCTTTTTGTCTAATCTAGAAGTGGTTTTCTCACTGAAAGCTATTAAATTAGATTATCTCCCTTTGACCAATTTGAAAACTGAATAAATCATTCCTAAACTAAGAATACCTAGAGCACTGTAAGATAAAATAAGATAATCATTTAGAAACCCTTTTGCAATGAAGAAGCTTAGAAAAATGATTGTGGGAATTCCAAACATACAATTGATAAGCGCAAACTTGTTCAGTTTCTTCTTCTCTTTTTCTTTTCCAACTGAATAACTTAATGTCACTTTGATCAATAGTAATTCTATCTTTAGTTATATATTCCCCACAATTATTCTCTAATTCTCAATTCATATTAAGCTTGAAATAGAAAAGGGGAGATAATATTTGTCCCATAGGATTGTTCAGCTTCAAGCAATCTTTTGCGTTGTTGTTCTAGTTCTTCAAAGAACACTGCAGGTACATTGGTTTCACCTTTGAAAATATTCTCTATCCTTTCAATTTTTTCTAGAAACTTTGTTATTCTAATGGAAAACTCAGCTTCATACCTTGATTTTTCATAATGAATATCAAAAACCTCTTTGAACAATTGAGCAAGATCTTCGTATTTGGGTATGGAACCTACTGGTGTTTTTATTGCTTCATATTCGTTATGAACTCTCCCTTCTGCCCAAAGTAGCCAAATTTTCTTATCAAGAATCTCATCATAATAGTTTCCTTCTTTATCTTTTAGGAAGTAGTTTGTAGAAAATACTTTTGGTAGTTTATCTTTAGCTATTCTTTCTCCAAAATTGATATGTGCATTGAGATACTCTCCTAGTGGTACAACGATGAAGTCTAGGTTAGCCATTGGTTGATGTTTTCTAACACCTGCTTTTCCTAATGTTGCAGCAGTGGTCTCTGATTCTAATGAAGCTCCCACATATACACCGTGTACCCAGCTGAAACATTCATAGACAGGAACAGATGTATCACTGTCTCTACCACCATAAATAATCCCTGAAACTTCTACACCATTTGGATCATGTATTGCTTCATCAACGTTTTCTAGTTCTTCTAATCTTAATGTGTATCTTGCATTTGGATGTGAGTATTTTAGTTCATTACCTTCTTCATCACAACACATGCCTACTGTCCATTCACCAAGCTTTGAAGAAGTCCAGTTTATACCTTTATCTGGAATTTCTACTTGTTTTCCCATACCTAACCAGTAAGTATGACCTTCAGAAATTAATATGTTTGAGAAGATAGTTTCTCTTGGAGTTTTCAAACTATTATAAATTACTGGATCATTATCTGGACTTACATCCTTAATAATACCAAAAATACCTCTTTCTATATTAACAGCTCTTACTTCTCCTTCTTCACATATTCTTAGATAAGCTATATCATCTCCAACAATAGTGTTACCTGGGATCATAGCTGTACTTGTTTTTCCGCATGCGCTAGGATATGCTCCTAAGAAGTAGGTCTTTCTACTCTTGTCTAGGGGCCATACTGCGCTAACGAACATATGCTCTGTCAACCAATCTTCATGGACTGCTTTATTAATAGCTAATCGAAGTGCAAGTTTTTTCAATCCTAAGCTGTTTCCTGCATATTGATTATTCACTGTAAAAACACGATTTTCTACTAAATCAATATAGATTCTTCTTTTATCTACATTTTTGGTTACGTGTTTTTCAGTTAACTCTCCTGCTGAATGAACAAAATAGAAGAAATCTTCTGAACCTTCTAATCTCTTGAATTGCTCATACCCTTGTCTGTACAACAGATCTTCTGAGTGTGCTACATATGCTGAATCAGTTATTTGAAGAGCACATAGAGAGAAACGTGAATTGGTTGGACCTAAACTGAAAAATCTGATAATTGCAGTTTTTCCTTCCATTACTCCATCCATAATGTCTAAAACTTCTTCCAGTCCCTCATTACGATCAATAGTATTAATATGTTGACCATATTTTTCCTTCTCAGCAGAAGGAACTAACAATCTTGTATTTTTCTTATCCCTTGCTTGATCATAATATCCATCATAATGTACTGTATGACCATCAATTGCTAATGCAATTTCCTCTTTATTGTCAATTGCCATTTGACGAACAAATGCAACATCTTCTGGTGAGTCATCTATAACAACTGCCTTTTCAGGCTTAACAAGTGATAGATACTCATCAATTACTTTTTCGACTTTAGGATTTTTTAGAGCTTTAATTTTCTCTATATCCTTCTCATTTATCCACTTCTCAAGATTCATCTAAAGTAGTCTCCTACAATATTTGTACTATATGAATCACTTTCGCTGAGTGAATGTTATAAATCTGTCAGTATGACAATAAATCCATTATAGTTGATTTAGAAAAAAAGGAGATTATTCATTCTTGAATAATTCTTCATATAGTTTCATGGAGTTAGTTATACTCTTAAACGCTTCTTGTTTCTTTTCCCATCCAATTACTTCTACCTTTTTCCCATGCTCCAATCCTTTGTATGTTTTGAAAAACTCAGAGATTTCTTGTAAGGTATGGGGGTAAACGTCTTCGAGACTATGTACTCCATGATAAATAGGATCCTTTGAAGCAACAGCTAGAATCTTGTCATCATGACCTTTCTCATCTCTCATTCTTAATACTCCTATTGGTCTAGCTGTTAGAACACATCCAGTAAATGTTGGTTCTGAGATAAGCACAAGTACATCTAGTGCATCACCATCTTCAAAATAAGTTTGAGGAATTAATCCATAATCACCGGGGAAGTGAACTGAAGAATGTAGTACTCTATCCAAATACAATACACCATCCTTCCCTAATTCATATTTGTTTTTACTATCCTTAGGGTTTTCAATTATTGCAAATATTTCTTCAGGAGGGTTAGGTCCTGTGTCAATTTTGTGCCAAAGAGATTCTTCTTTCTTCATTATCCTCCCTTAAGTTGAAGAAGAATAAAATAAAAACATTCCCAAAGACTAAAACTGAATTTTTTCTTGTAAACTCAAATTAGCTGACAAGAACTCTCCTAGAATCTGACGAACCGATCTCTATTTTACCTAACTACGCTTGAGCAATTAGTGATTGTGGGCTAAACATCTCGCCGAAGCTCGACGCGTACACCCCAATTCTATCAAACGGATCTTCTTTCCGCGCTCTCGTCTGTATCGAAGGTTGCTGTCACCAGACCCCTTATAGTGATACAGAGTGGGAGACTCGTTTCGAGAGTAGCTTCGAGCGTTGATGCATTCCGCTCTTATCTACAAGGGCTTAGCTACCCGGCAATGCCCGGTAGGACAACCGGTACACCAGAGGCCCCAGCCGCCTGTTCCTCTCGTACTGTGGAGGCTTTACTCTCAATCTCCCGTCAGCACCATCAGATAGAATCCAACCTGTTTTGCGAGGATTTAGGCCCGAAGTATTCCGCTCTTGGTAGTCGGGATTCCCTTTCGGGGGTTTACAACTTACCAGAACTTTAACATACTTGGATGAAGTTAATTCGAAGTACTTTCATACTTCCATCTAACTCCATTATAGCCTAAACCCCTCTCACAACGGTCTAAACCCAGCTCACGTTCCCTTTTAATGGGCGTACAACCCCACTCTTGGCGGCTGAATCACCACCAAGCTAGGAAGAGCCGACATCGAGGTAGCAAGCCGTGAGGTCGATGTGAACTCTTACCCACGACAACTCTGTTCAGGGCTGCGCTTGCGCAACTCATGCACATCGGTAAAAGGATCTTTGTTGTCACCCGGTATCAAACGACATTAGGTAGTTACTTGATCCTTGACTTATCTTGTAGTCCTCACGCTTATTTTGGCTCTCCATCTTATTCTAGGGATTTAACTATTTATCTTATGGATTATTTGACAGAAATTAGATTCACTCTGCTCAAGTTTTGTAGCCTTAAATGGCGAAAACTTTCTTTCCTCACAACATTGGAAGAAGACAGAAGCCTTGCATTAATTCACTTTAATCTATTCTGCCTCAGAAAAGATGGAATTATCAATATAAGCGTTTCAGACAGAGAGCACTTCTATTCGTGATTACTTCAAGAAGCGCAGTTACCCCTGGAGTAACTTTTCTGCCACCTCCGCCGCCTACTAATGGCACTGCGAAGGATCGCTAGGCCCTGCGTTAACATCTGCGAACCTTATTGGTTAGTTCACAGTCAACCGAGCTTTTGCCCTTGCACTCTTCACCGGATTTCTGTCCCGGTTGAGCTCGGCTTTGGGCCCTCTTGATATCTTTTCAAGAGGCTACCGCCCCAGTGAAACTGCCAGGCAGGGGGTGTCCCCCTCGCGAGAGGTAAGTCATATCAATGCACAAGGTCAGTATTTCAAGTTTGACTACTCCATATCCCGGAGAATATGGTATTAACGTCTCCTGACTATTCTATGCATGCACACCAATACAACAGCCCCTGACAGCAGTAAAGCTTCACAGGGTCTTCTCTTCCCGATGGTGCGCTCCAGACTGTTCGCTGGACTGTGGGTTCAGTAGGCTTAGGGTGGAGACAGTGGGCACCTCGTTGGTCCCTTCATGGACGTCTGTAATTAGCAGACAAGGCATTTGCCTACCTTAAGAAGCTCATAGTTAGCTCCGGCGTTTACTGGGTCTTAGCCTGGTTGAACCCAGGTTTCAAGCACCAGCACCGGCCAGGATTCACTAACTGTACTAAGGCTTTCGCCCTTGCAGTTAGCTATGTTTTTATTAAACAGTCGGGTGCCCCGAGTCACTGCGACCTGGTGAGGCTTGCACCTCTCCAGGCATCCCTTATACCCAAGGTACGGGACTAATGTCGACTGATACAGCATATACAGATTATCCCAATAAGGATTGAATGTAATTCATAACTCCTTCAACGGATCCTAAGCTATTTATCCAATAACCTTCTCTGCTAAATTCTTTGCATTTGATTGCAAGATCTAGCATTTCATTTTTTGTAATTCCTTGAAAATTGCCTCTTTTTACTCTAGCTTCTTTCAGGAACGAAATCTCATTTCGAAATTTTACAAAACTTTCGTAGGTTTTGAAAGAAATTCCATCTTGTTTGTGTAGTATGTCCCTAAATCCGAGATGTCCAAGAATACTACTGACTATTCTTTTAATTTCGGGATTAGTTGAGCCAACTTTGACTTCAAGACTCAATTGAAGTTTTCTGTTGTCTTTTCTACGGTATGCTGAAATTGAAACACCTCCATCACATGAATAGAAGTATTTCAGGAATTCCCTTTTTTGCTTAGGTGTAGAAATTATATTGTTGTTTAAATCTATAGTGGGATATTTATTACCACTGTCGGCAATGCATATCTTACAAGATTTCCCATCGTTACATGATGGATGCTGATAACAAGGTCTTGTTCTAAATGTGTTACAAACATCATACAACTTTGTAACAAGTGCCTTATTGTAGGTTCTTGCTCTCAACGAATTATGATGCTTGTCGGTTACCCAAATTAATGGGACACCATCGACTATTTCAAAATCTTTTATCAGACGTTTTACCAATGTTGTATTTTCTGTAAATCCAATTGAATATCTTCTTGGATTTACATGACCATCTGAAAGTAGAACAGCAACAAATCGATGCATCTACCTTCTAATGTTGAGTTTCATATATAAGCTCGGTAAAATTCTACTGGATTAATCTGTAAGCTACTAATATCAATTGCCGAATTCCTTCACCCTAGCTCCCCTAACACGCCTTAGCCTTCTAAGCTAGCCACACCTGTGTCGGTTCTGGGTACGGACACGCGTAATCGCTCTCTTTGCTTTTTCATGGACTGTTGGGATTGATGGCAGCCAGCAACCTATGGCCAGCCTATTCATCTATTCTTCTGGTTCTCACCTTAACGGTTCTCCCCAGAGTTCGAGATTTAACTAGGATATTCTCCTAGGCCACCTACCCACCAGTGTTAGCTCAGAGCTTGTGTCGCCACGTCTATACGCATGGTACAGGAATATGAACCTGTTTCCCTTTCGAATGATTCGTTTTAAGATCATCCTTAGGACCGACTAACCCTTGGCTGACGAACAGTGCCAAGGAACCCTTGGGCTTGCGGCGGTGAGGATTCTCACCTCACTATGCTCCTACTACCACCGAGATCTGCAAATCTAATCGGTCCACTGGGAATCACTCCCCAGCTTCTACCCAACCAGATCGCCCCCCTACCTGAGACTCTTTCGAAGTCCAAATGGGTATCGGGACCCGGTTTAGCCCCGTCCATTTTCTGAGCCCAAAAACTCGATGAGTAAGCTGTTACGCTTTTTTTAACGGGTAGCTGCTTCTAAGCTTACCGCCTCATTGTTTTCGTCGTTGGACGTCATTCTGTTTAACATTTAACCGGGATTTAGGGCCCTTAACCCATTGCAGGGTTGTTTCCCTTTCGGCCATATCCCTTGCGGATACGCGCCCGTCTGTCGCCTTCTTCGGCGCTTGCAAGTTCGGAGTTGGAAGGGAGGGTGAGGATTTCACTCCCCAGAACCTCCCGTCCGTAGCTCTACCTCACAAGCAACCTCCAGCGACGCTATCCTGTGGTGATACTTCGGGGGGAACCAGCTATCAGGAAGTTAGATTGGTCTTTTGCCACTATCCCCAACTCAGACGAATGAATTGCATATCAATACCGCTTCAGGCCTCCACGCTCCTTTCGAAGCGCTTCACCTTGGTCAGGGATAGATCACTTCCTTTCGGGTCTTACACCTGTGACTTCACGCCCTTATCGGACGTCGCGCCTTGCCGAAGCTGTGCGCTGGTCGCTTTCGCTACGTCACCGTAAAATACTTAGACTCGCCACAGACATAAACTCCTCGGCCCGTGTTTCGAGACGGAACGGATGACTCTGGTCCTCTCAACTCGTACTACCACCTCACGATGGGTTCCTTCATCGAGACTCTACCCTTTCGAGCCATCCACGTCTGTTACCATGTAGTTTCAGGGACTTTTCACTCTCGTATTTCGAATACTTTTCAACTTTCACTCACGTTACTAGTGCGCTATCGGTCTGGGGGAGTATTTAGGCTTGGGAGTTAGTCCTCCCATGTTTGTACGACATATCCAAGCCATACTAGTCTTGATACTACTAAGCCGTGCGCTTACATTTACGGGGCTATTACCCTCTATGGCGCCCCTTTCCAGGGGTCTTCAATTTCACGCTTACGGTCTATATTGTAGTCAAAAAACACCACATCTACCTTAATCTTTCGAAAAAGGAATTCGGTTTGGCCTGTTCCGGGTTTACTCGCCGTTACTACCGGAATCACTTTTGTTTTCTTTTCCTGCAGGTACTTGAATGTTTTGGTTCCCTGCGTTCCCCGCCATTACTGGCTGTTACAACTTATTAGGCTGTAACCGGAAATCCGATTCGGGAATCTATGGATCGTAGACTGTCTGCGTCTCCCCATAGCGTTTCGCCGCTTACCGCGCCCTTCATCGGCTCCCCAGCCGAGTCATCCACTACATGGCGTATGCATAGTGTAGGTTACTCTAGAAATCAGTTTTCGCCTTCTAGGAGAGTTCTTGTCAGCTAACTGAATATTATTCAGTGGATAATCGTAATCCTGGAGGTGATAAACACGCAAATTGTTGCGCGAGTAGGGTTTTTATTCCCTTTGTTTATAATTGTTCCGTTTTTGAACACAATCGCAATCGCTTGATTACGTTCCTACCTGTTAGGGTAAGATACAACAGATTAGCAAATATCTATATCATATTCGCATTATGGACAAATTTAGCTTCAATTAAAAAGGTGTTGTTTTGTGATAATTTTTCCTCTAAGTTACGGAAGATTTTTAGTGATTGAATTCTAATCTTTCTTGAGTTGTATGGATATCAGTAAACATTTACCTAAACTCAAAGAGCTTGCAATTGATTCAAGTAAGCAAGCTTATGCACCGTATAGTGACTTCTATGTTGGTGCAGCTTTATTGATGAAAAGCGAAAACATATTCACTGGATGCAATGTTGAGTTCTCTGATTATCTTGCTCTTCATGCTGAGGTCAATGCTATTGGATCAGCTGTTGATCAGGGTGAGAAAGATATTCAAGCTGTGATTGTATACTCTACTAGCTCTCCTCCAGTATTACCTTGTGGTTCCTGTAGACAAAAACTTTTCGAGTTTTCCTTAATGTTTGAACATGATATCACTGTTATTGCTTTCAACAATAAGGATGAACAGATTGAGATGATGTTAAGTGAACTTCTGCCAAGTGGAGAAATAAAGGTAGACAAAAAATAGTTTTATTGTTCGATTAGTTCATAATACATACAAGAGCCACATAGCCAGAATTTCTTTATTTCCGTTAAGTCAAAATCATCCGGGAGATAGTTCTCTCTCTTTAACATAGATGATCCACATTTTGGACATTCCTTTATCTCATCATCGCTCATAATATGGTCACGTTCTATTGTACTTAAGCTAATTAATATTTTGCGAAAGTTGTATATGGCAGGAGTCGAAATCTTACCTAGCAAAACCTCATTCTAAGAGTAGGTAAATTGCTGAATACCTTAGACTTCGATATACTAAAGGTTCGTTTGTTAAGGTATTACTGACCTATACTAATCTAATCTAGCTTGGTATGTTTATCGATTTAGGAAAAATATGCTGCAACCTGATTTGTTTCAATATGGTGACCATTGAGGTGATGTAACAATCATCACACTCAGCTTGGTCAAAACCATGCATCATCACTCTCGTTGGTAACATTATAAGAAGAAAAACATAATTAAACTCCACAAGAAAGAATATGCCACTTGAAAAATAATGTTCCAATGGAAATTGACCCGGGGTCTATTCTTGGCTATCTTTTTGCAGACCCGGGGTCTGTATTATCTTTGTATTATGATTGTAAGCTCAATAAAACGGATCCGCCGTCACCCCGCACCCAACCTAATTGTAAGTTAATCTTACCACGTTAATATAAATGTGTGTGGTAAGATATGGATTCTAATAAATTTCTTCCCTTTCGTGAATCTTTATAAAACATAATTTTCCCTCGAAACCTGATTATTATGAGCGAGATATTTCCTGAAGCAATAAGAAAATTACCAGAAGCAGATATTCCTATACTTGGGTTAACAGCTTATTTATCTCAAGATGAAAACCATCAGATTGTCTTTATGCATTTTAGTCAAGATGCAGAAGTTCCTCCACATTCTCATGATGCACAATGGGCAATTGTGATGGAAGGGAAAATAGTTTTGAATGTTGAGGGGAAGGAACAGATTTATACTAAAGGTGATCGTTTTTATATCTTACCAGGAGAGACTCATTCAGCTAAGATCTATGCAGGATATACTAGCATGGAGTTTTTTGCAGATAAAGATAGATACACAACTAAATAATATTCCACTGGAAATTGACCCGGGGTCAATTAACTTAGTTCCTCCTCCTCATTTTCTCCCTCTAACTATTACTGCCCAATTGACGATCTTTACTAATATCTATATTCAGTCAGATTTATTGATTTTTTACAAATTGTACCGACCGCAGCTGATAACAAAATGTATCTTACCACAAATATATATCATTGTGTGGTAAGGGAAAAGCTTCTTCTTGCAGACCCGGGGTCTGTATTATTTTTGTATTATAATTGTAAGCTCAAATTAAATGTTCCCTGAGCATAACATAACAAAGGCAGTACTAACTACAATTATAGATACAAACCATTGATGTAAACATAAAAACCTCCAA
>CAZPXJ010000010.1:0-42546 GCA_964590855.1 uncultured archaeon | reverse complement strand
TTGAGGTTCTCCTCATTAGTGATAATCAGATAAGCATTGAAGATTTAGAAAAAAGAACTCTTATAGATTCTATTGTTGAGGAGAACTCAAAAATGAGAGGGAAAACTGTAATGATGTCAATTCAACATGAATCTGGTGAACAGCTAGCTACCTTGGGGGGTATTGCAGCACTTCTACGTTACCCTTTACCAGATTACTAAGATTCATACATAGGATCTAAGTATGTAATGATACCGTTTTTGTAGGGATATTGGTGAATTACATCAATTGAACTAATTTGATTTTTATATTTATCAACTAAGTATTTAGTTAGTAGTTTTGCTTTATTCCAATGAATAAAGATTGTATTGTAATCTTCATCTATCTCCATGTTTTCAATTCGTATTTCATGTGTCACCTGGAGATCAGAGATGATTTCTGTAATCCCCAGAGCATCTTTGAGAATTACCCTACCCCTAACGAGCAAACCTTCTTCAGTAATTTCATCAAAATTCTTGGCGTAGTTTTTCGCTCTTCTTATTAATCTGTTTTTTAACTGTACTCCATCCTTATATCGAGCTGAGCAGTAATGTATGGTTATTGTTGCTTTCTTGTATTTTTTTAGAATTTCTTTTGCCAGAGATTCACTCCCCTCAACAGCTGCACTTACTTCTGATTTCACCTTGTAGCTCAAATTACTTAGTTTTTTAACGTTTGCTTCAGTTATTTCGAATTCATTCAAATTCACAAAACTCAATTTCGACTCAATTGCGAAATCTATTATTTGGACAATACTATCTCGTTTATCTGGAATTACAGGAATCTCAATCCCCACTTGCCAATCCAAAGTTTGAGCATTTCTTATACAATCTCTGATTTCGTTTGTTAAGACTAACATTGGAGGATGAAATCTTATCTCATCGAGGCCGGAATCACACAAATTCATTAGCTGTTTTTTTGTTAAGGCATGGGAAGTGTAAAGATGACAATGAAACTGTTTACCAAATTCTTTCTTGAAAGAATTAATATATTCTATAACTCTATCCAGTGTAAGAGAAGGATCCCCACCAGTTATCCCTACACCCAAAGCAGAAATCATCTGAGCTTCTTTGATAGCTTCATCAATAGTTTCTATCTGTTGCTCATTGGCAAATGTAATATCACGTCTTTTTTCTTTCATAATCGGACAGTAAAAACAGTTTGAATCACACTTTCCAGTAATAAATAAAACCATCTTTGAACCCATAGAACATAACTTGCATCCTTCACTAGGTGTTCCGACAACGAGATTGCTAAACCATTTTGAAATTCTGCTCATTTTTCAAAAGATAACCATTTGATAATAAAAAGAATCAGTTTTTGGACATAAGAGAGGATTTGAACTGAAAAAACAGTTTTTAAAGACATACATCAAATTATGCAACAGAGTTACTAATGCTAACAACTTTCCAAATCATACTTATTGTTTTGATGGGGTTGCTAATTCTATCCTTTATTGGCAATTCGCTTAATCTTCAGAAGTATGGTATCTATATCATTCCATTAGGAATAATTTTCAGAACTAAAATCTTTAACAAAATTCTTGAAAAAATGGGAGATAAGGGGAAAAGATTCTGGAAGATTATTTATGATATAGGAAAAATTCTAGTGGGGGTTATCTCTATTGGATTGCTTGGTTTCTTTATAGTTAATCCATTTCTAATCATATTCAACTCAGCAGCTAAATTAGGAATACAATTAATCATTCCAGGAGTAACAATTGATTTTAAAATCGCCCTTCTTTTCATTTTCCCAATTTTAATTGTGTTAATTCCTCATGAAATTGCACATGCAATAATGGCAAGAAGGGAAGGGATTGAGATTAAAACTTCAGGAGTTTTCCTTGTTTTAGTTTTCTTTGGAGGATTTGTTGAACTTGTAAGTGAATCGATGGAAAAGGCTGAAGCAAAAAGCCGAGTTCGTGTTCTTTTAAACGGGTCTGCAATAAATGCAGTCACATCAATATTCTTTGTAGCATTCTTCTTCTTAACTCCAGCAATCATTTCAATTGGGTATGGACCATCAAATGGCGTTTTAATCACTAAAATCTATGATAAATATCCTGCTGATGTTGCAGGCATTGAAGTTGGAGATGTAATTGTTAGTATTGGAAAATACAATGATACAGTGGGTAAGATAGTTTATGATGAGGTAATGAATACTGAGAATTACAGTACAATTATGTTGGCGAATTTAGAAGCAGATCCATTCTATATCACACTTTTAGATGATACGAACATTACTTTGATTCCAACGAAAATTAATCCAGACACAAATAAAACAAGTCCTACAATATATCTTGGAGTAAACATCTACAATTATTATCCACCAAAAGCATCATGGCAGGGTATATGGTTTCCTTACTATTGGGATTTACAGATAACTTATACATTGAATATCTGTCTTATGGCAGTTTTTCTAAATATACTTCCTTTGGTTATGACAGATGGTGATAAGATACTACAAATCTATCTGAAGAAAAAAGTGACAGATGAGTTGAAGTACAAGAGAATTATGAATAGCATTAGAATCGTATCCATTCTAATAATAGTTATCAATATCATCTTACCTATCGTTCTATGAGGTCATCAAATGAAATGTGCATTCTGTGGAGAACAAGTTATTTATGTTCGTCAATACGACAAATTAGCAGTCTGTATAAAACATTTCAATGAACAGATGAATACGAGAGTTCAGCGAACAATTACTAAACATAAAATGCTAAAACGAGAAGATAGAATTGCCATAGGTGTTTCTGGTGGAAAAGATAGTATCGCACTCCTTAACATTCTAACCAAAATTGAAGCAGATTTTCCAGAGAGTGAGATTATAGCAATAACAATTGATGAAGGGATTACAGAATACAGGGAGGAAAGTTTAATCTATGCTAAAAAAATTGTTCAAAAACTCAATATTGAGCATCATATTTATTCCTTCAAGAATGATTTTGGTTATGATCTTGATGAGATAATCAGTAAATTGGGAGAGAGAGGAAAAGGGAGAGACTTCGGAGCATGTACCTATTGTGGTATTCTAAGAAGAAAGATTCTAAATCAAGCTGCCAAAGAGGTGAGAGCCGATATCTTGCTAACAGCTCATAATCTTGAAGATGAAGCTGAAACTGTGCTTCTCAACATTATTAGAGGAGATATACAAAGATTAGCTAGATTGGATCCTCAACCAAGGAAAATTCATGACAGTCTAGTTCCAAGAGCTAAACCTTTTCGTAATACACCTCAAGCAGAAATTGTAATGTATTGTTATCTTAATGACTTGGAATACCAGGAGATTCAATGTCCTTATGCTGTTGAAGCATACAGAGGAGAAGTTAGAGACTTTATTTTTAAAACTCAAGAAAAACAACCCATGCTTTCTTTCAATATCTTGAGAGGTCATGAAAAATTACTCAAAATGATACAAGCAACGCCTCCTACAAAGGAATTAAAGAACTGCACTACTTGTGGAGAAGCCACTACAGGGGATTTTTGCAAAGGATGTTGGTTGAAAAACAAACTCGACACATGATTATTTCAAAGGTTTATTTATAAGTTAAAGAGCAAAACTAATTTAAATCTCCTATTTTTTAGATATATAACCCACTAAATCTGTCTCTATAGGAGAGGAAAATTATGAGTGAAACACTGAAAAATTTAGCAAAAGCATTCATTGGTGAAAGCCAAGCAAGAAATCGATACCAAATGTACTCTAAGGTTGCCAAAAAGGAAGGATATGAGCAAATAGCTAATCTCTTCCTAGTCACAGCTGATAATGAAAGGGAACATGCAAAATGGAATTTTCAAATGCTCAAATTGTTAAGAACGAAATTAGGATTTAAAGAAGACGCAATTCATGTTGATGCCGATGCTCCTTTAGTATTAGATGATACTATCACAAATTTGAAGGCAGCAATTGCAGGAGAAAATTATGAAAATACAATTATGTATCCAGAATTTGCAGATATTGCAGACAAGGAAGGTCATCCCCAAATAGCTGAAAGATTGAGAGCAATTGGTAGAGCTGAAGTTCATCATGAAGAACGATACAAAAAACTTCTAAAGCAAGTAGAAGATGGTACAGTTTTCAAAAAGAAAGAAAAAGTGAGATGGGTTTGTCAAAAATGTGGATATGTCCATGAAGGAGAAGAACCACCACACACATGTCCTTGTTGCTCACACCCACACAATTACTTTGAACTACTTTGTGAGACTTATTAATTATCATAAATTCCTCCTTTTTTCTTTTCTAAATATATATTATTTTCTGGAAAAATAGTCGACAACTGAGCCGAACATAGCGACCTGAAGTTCGACAACGCATCAGAAGCCGTTTCTTAATCATAAGCTCCACGCCGATGACCGTAAGCACCACATATTGATCTTAGAGCTTCTCACTTCCGTGCCTGGCCCAATTTGATCTTATCCCTTCTAACGGTTTCCTCCGAAACCGCCTCAGAAACATACAGTCCTACGGGTCGACGCTTCGACGCTTTCCGAATAAGGCGTATCAACCTCAACGAAGCCTCAGCATCAGCTTTCACCCCAGCATATAGAGCGATTTCTGGTTGCAAGGACGCCCTAGGTCCCCGGCTAGTCGTTGCTATCGACTCAGTTTCGTAATTGCAAAAAGGAGCCAGACTATTTTAAACATTGCTATTTTAGGTCATTTAAGCAATAGACATATAATTGTATAAATCTGCATTCCTTGTAATCAGAAATAACAGAAGAGTACAAGCATGATAGACGACTACATAGAAGTTAATGGACTAAAATTACATTATCGAGATTATCCTTCCAAAGGTGAAACACTTATCCTTCTACACTTTGGATTCTCATCTCTCGCAATGTGGAATGGAGTAGTACCTTTTCTCAAAGACAAGTATAGATTGGTCTTAATTGATTATCGAGGTCATGGTCTTTCAGATAAGCCAAAAACAGATTATAATCTAGATATTATGGCAGACGATATTGTTCTAGTAATGGAAAAAATGAAAATAGGACAAGCGCACTTTGTTGGTAGTTCTCTTGGTGCAGAATTAGCTGTAAATATTGCCGCAAGATATGCTGATAAGGTTCTATCAGTGGTTGTTGAAGGCAGTGCGATGAATAATGCTTATGATCCCTATGGTTTAAGTAATCCTTCAGAGGAAGAAAAAGAGAAAGAAAAAGAACAGTTAATGGAGAGGATAAGAGGATCACAAGTTTTCTATGAATCACCTGAAGAATTAATTCAAAAACTGAAGGAAGCATATGAACCTCGAGGTTTTTGGAATGAACACGTAAAAGCTATGGCAGAATATGAAATTTATGAGACTCCTGAGGGAAAATTTACTGATACAGTGCCTCTTTGGGTTAGTGAAAGTTACATGGAGAATTACTGGTCAATAAGATTTGAAGAGTACTATGAGAACATCAAAGTACCGGTATTGTTTCTTCCAGGTGAAGCAAATTGGAAGGATGAGAAATTCAGAACTGCATTGAATCACTTCCAATCCTTATTATCAGAGAGTAAGATTGTTCATATAAAGGGGGGAATGCACGCATATGTATGGTTATTTTTTCCAGAAGAGTGTAGTAAGGTAGTTTTGGCATTTCTAAGAGAATTAAAAAAATAATCTGTATATTATCCTATATCCTGCCATATTTCACCTTTAGTTCTTCGATATTTTACTTTTACGCAAAATAGTATTAAATACATAAAGAAGAATTTATCAAGAGACTACAATGTGTTCCGCAATGACTGATAGTGTGTCCGATATTCCATTCGAAGAAGAATTCATCAAAACTATAGATGATTTCTTAGCAAAGGCTAACAAACTTGCAATCTTAGGTATTGGAAATGAGGATAATGGTGATGATGCTGTAGGTTTGCATATCCTCAAAATTCTCCAAAAAGAAGATTTACCAGAATGGGTTATGAATTTCTATTGTGAGAGAGTACCAGAGCATTTTCTAGGTAAGATAAGAAATTTCGGAGCTAATCGAATATTACTCTTAGATGCAGCTGACATGAAAGAAGTACCAGGTGCCATTGGTATATTCCCCAAAGAAGCTGTCTCCAGTGGTTTTCATTTATCCACCCACACTCTATCCTTAACTATGCTAGAAGAATTTCTGAAACCAGAAGTTCCAGATTTAATCACCCTTTATGTAGGCATACAACCTAAACAATTATACTTCCAATCACCACTCTCTAACGAATGCAAAGAATCAGGAGATGAATTTGCAGAGCTACTGATTGAAAGAATAAAGTTCGCAGATTCAAAAAAAGAGAAAGTGTAAAACTCAAACGCATTGCAGTTTAAGTTAGGTTTTTTAACAAAGAAACGAATAATATAATATGAAAAGACGAAGTATTATCGTTTCAACAATCACAATTATGGTATTTCTGCTAAGTATGATTAATTCTAGACCAGTTTATGCAGGTTGGCAATCAGATACTGTTGGTGATGCAGCTGATATTTACTTTGACATTACAAAACTCACAGTTTCCAAAGCATCCGTAACTATCACTTTGAACGAAAATCCATATTCTAATAACAGTGGTGATACATGGAAATTCTACAACATCTGGGTTGATACTGGAATGAGTGACACAACTCCCGACACTACAACTTGGAGTACTGACGTGTTTGAATATCTTGCTCATTTTGACTGTCGATGGAATGGTTCATTATGGCTTAATAACTCATATATACAAGCTTTCCGCTTTTATTTAACTGAAGATGGTGGTACAAAACATAATGGTAATTTCTATTGGGATGGTAATAGTTGGGAAGACTTAGATCCAGATCTAGATTTAGCTGTTATCTCAGGGAATAACATAACATTTGATATTGATGGGGCGATTTACAGAGAGGTTCCAATTGGTACTGGTTATGTAGTTCAAGCTGTAGCAAATGCTGGTTCGTTAGGCAGTATAGAAGATATAGCACCTAATAGTGGCTGGGTAGACGAATTTGATAATATGTGCGAGTATCCAAGTTCTAATTCTAGTAATACAGAATTACCAATGTCGACAGCTGGACTGATAGCTGGGATGTTTGTTTTAGGTGTTTTGGTGTTTAAGTACAGATTCAAAAGAAGAGAATAGTATAAACAATAGGTCTAACCTATTTTCTCTCATTTTATTTTTCAGTTTCAATACACAGAATATATAACTGTCTGTAAAACAATAACTAATGGCATGGAACCGTTTATCAAATACCTAAAGCAACAGAATGTTCAAGATGAACAAATTCAGAGATTTTTAGAATTATTAGAAGAGTTCAAAGAAGTCTTAGAGAAGGAAAGCATCAATTTAGAATCAATTCCCAAAGGAAAAATTCTGGAATACACCGAAAGAATGGTTATTTCCAGTAAAGAGAAAGTATTGGATTATATTCGCGCGTTGTTTAATTACGCTAATTTTGCGAAAAAATATGACTATGTGATTGAGTTAATTGATATTGTAGAAGCTTACAATGCAATGGATAATCTATATTTGAGAGTAGCAGAAAAACATGGTGAAGAGATAAGAGATAAAATTTTCCGAGATATAGATATTCCTCCCTTAGGTGTAGATCCAGACGAAAAACCTAAAACAACTGAACTGGTCATGAACAGGCTTGAAACAATTCTAGGGGAAGAAAAGACTGTTGAGCTTCTTGCTCCATGCTTGCATGGTCGTCCTATTGACCCCATTAAGAAAGATCGAGAAGATTTTCTGAAAATTGGAGACATAGATGAGTTTCTCAGAATAAAGAAACAAGAATTTGTTCAAAGGTTAGAGAAACATGCTCAAGAAGGAACCTTGGAATATGCCCAGTATGTCAATGATGATGTAGTGAAATATGTCAAAGACAGTAATACAATAACCCCAGGAATAAGAGATGGGAACAAAATCATCGTTACAAAAATCCCTTATCAAATGGAGAGTTTCCTTAATACCGATGATAATAGAATGAAAAGATATTACAGTTGTTACTGTGCCTGGGTTAGAGGAGCAATTAAGAAAGGAGAAGAAAAAGACATCTCACCAAATTTCTGTCATTGTAGTGCAGGATTTTTTAAACAATATTGGGATATAATATTTGATCAATCAGTTAAAGTGGTGCCTATTGAAACCCCTCTAACAGGAGCTTTGGAATGCAAGTTTGCTGTATATATTCCCAGAGAATTTCAAAAGGAGTGATAATATATTATTGAATATACTCACACCTAGTTATTCTTCATTTTTCGAAGCACTGATTTTATAATACCCAAAATAGCATTTAACCCTGGTACCTTCTTCATATACTTTTCATAATCTTCTCCAAACTTCTCAATTAGATTCTTGTTAGCATTTAATGAATCAAGGTAGGTAGTAACAACAACTGGTATTAGTAGTATGTCCACCACCCAATGTTGAGAAATAAGCACTAATGCAATGCTCCATAGGATACCAGCAAGATATTGAGGATGTCTTACTATCGCATATAACCCTGTATCAACCAATTTTGTAGTGCTAGTATAACTAGATTTCTCCGGAACATCTCCTTTTCTTCTAAATGTGAAGATTGGTAGTACTCCGAAAATAACTGAAAATCCCCAGAAGATGTAACCAACAATAACTAAGGCATCAATATTATAGTAATTAGACCACAAAGCAAATGTTAGAACGATTTGTGTAACTATACATACCCAAGTAATTGTTACAAGAATGAAATCTTTTGGTTTCATATGATGTTCCTTCTAGTAAGCAAAAAAAACTTAAGGATATCTCTCTAATAAATATGTCTAGACATTTGTTCATCATTCGATTTTTGTCTCAGAGAAGAAGTTATTTATTCATTGGGTTGGTGCAGACAGTAGAGAGAAATCAACATGTCAGAACCAATACAAAAGTACAGAGATAAAGAGATTGTTGATGCCCTGATAAAGAAAATCACTCAATTAAGAAACGATATCGGTCATACTGTTAGAATCATGCATGTTTGCGGAACACATGAACATGATATTGTTAAGGCAGGATTACGTTCTTTATTACCAAAAGAGATAGATTTGATTGCTGGACCAGGATGTCCTGTTTGTGTTTCTAGTGCTCAAGATGTTGATGAAGTTATTTGGGTTGCTGACAATCATAATGTAATCATAACTACTTTTGGAGATATGATGAGAGTTCCAGGAACCAAAGAGTCACTTTACCAAGCTCAAGGAAGGGGGGTAGATGTTAGGGTTGTTTATGGTGTTTCTGATGCCATTAAGCTCGCTAAAGAGAATCCTGAAAAAGAAATTCTTTTCTTCAGCGTTGGATTTGAAACTACTTCTTGTGTAACAGCTGCGGAAGTTATTCGCACTAAACTACCTAATTTCAGTATTTATTCTTCGCATAAATTAGTTCCACCTGCAATGGAACTATTAGTTCAACGTGACGACTTAGAATTCCAAGGATTTCTAGCTCCAGGACATGTTTCAACAATTATTGGTTCTAATCCATATAATTTCATTGCTAAAAAATACAACTTTCCAGTGTCTGTAGCAGGTTTTGAACCCGTAGATATTCTGCTGGGAATCTATTCACTATTGAAACAAATCAAAGAAAATACAGCACGGGTTGATAATGACTATAAAAGATATGTCAAACCTGAAGGAAATGTGGCAGCCCTTAGAGCTTTGGAAGAAGCATATGTAATTGCTGATGCAAGATGGAGAGGTCTTGGCACTTGGCCTAATACTGGTCACGAAATCAGCGAAAAATACAGTCATATTGATGCCAAAAAGAAATTTAGTATTCCTGAATTACCATCTACAGACCTTCAAGGAGGATGCATATGTGATGAAATATTGGTAGGAAAATCAAAACCTCATCAATGTAAACTTTTCAACAAAGCTTGCAGACCCGATCATCCTATAGGTGCATGCATGGTAAGTCATGAAGGAACTTGCAATGTTGCAGCAACATATGAAGAAATAATTTGGGAAGAATAAATTGCTTAATGAAAAGAGTTAATTATCCAACTAAATGAAGTGTGATTAGTATGTGTTTGGCAATTCCTGGTTTAGTATGTGAACTTGTAAGTGAGAAGAGAGTAATGGTAGATATTACAGGTGTTAGGAGAGAGGCTGACACTTCTTTATTAGAGGAACCGTTGGAAATTGGAGATTATGTGCTTGTTCATACTGGATTTATAATTTCCAAATTGGACCCAGAACAAGCAAAAGAAGATTTGAAGCTTTGGGATGAAATTTTAAACGCTTAATTCCCTTCAGTTTTTACTTGTTTCATTGAGAATTAACGAATAAGTTAAATAGATTTGTATCATTATATCTTATTAGTATGGTGCTCAGAGAAAAGGATGCTAACGCCCAGATATTAAGAAATTTCATAGATTTCTCCAACAAACCAAACCAATATTTCTTAACCAATTTAAGACGTTCAATCCCTGAAATTTTGGATGATCATGAATGCAGCGGAGAAGCTAAAAGCAAAGTTGGAGTCATAGAAGGAATAAAGTTGCTCGGGAGAAAATACAAACTAAACAACATTGATATTGCTTACATTCTTGTTCTTATCACCAGAGGTTTCAAATTTAGGCTCATAACCGAGAGAGTTTTTCTTTGTGAAGAAAATGCAATTAATCCCTCATTTGAATATTTCACTCCTGTCAAACCCAGAATTTCCGATAATTTTGAAACAAAAACAGCTGTATTGAATGCAATAGCAGACTGTCAAGATAAGGAAAACGAAGAAATAACTCAGACGTTAGTTAATGTTATACCAGAACTGCTAGAAAGATCTTATGGAGTCAGATATACTGGACGTTTTCTCTCTATTAATCAATGGTTGGAATTGAAAGAAAAAGATGGTTCTTGGATTTCTGAAGAAAACTTTAGATACGGGGACAATAGTATAACCCCTTGGATGATAGGGAATCTTTTAGCACTTCAAGTTAGAGGATGGTACCTGCAAGAAATCCCTGAAAAATTCAAAGGAAATGACTACATCTTTACTAAAGATTGATATTTCAGCAATGATTAATATAAATAATCATTTCCTTATAAAATTCACATCTCTACAACGCAACCTTTTTTTATAACTGTATAGAGCTTAAATAAAATGCTAAGAGAGGACTTCTTATGAGTGCAGAACTCAAAGAATTAGAAAGTATTTTAAACGTAACTTTACCGGAAAAACTCGTAGAGGAAGTAATTAAGGTTGAAGAAGGACATTTCGATGTTCTAAGCAATGCGAAAAACGCATATGACCTAATGAAAATCCTTCATGAGGAAGCAGGTATTTATCACCTTTCAACCATTACAGGTTATGAAAAGGACGACGAATTCAACATTTGTTATCATATTCAACATAGAATAGAAGAAGAGGTAAAAGAAGTTCCAATAAACTTCATCGTAACAAAAGTTGATAAGAAAAATCCAAAGTCTCCCAGCATGATTGACTTCTTTATTGCCGCAGACTATTATGAAAGAGAGATTTATGATTTCTATGGAATATATTTTGAAAATCATCCATTCCTACAGAGACTAATTCTTCCTGACAAATGGCCAGATGATGTTAAACCAATGCGTAAGGAATATTCATGGGAACAAGTCAAGGAGATAACCATGAAAATAGCAAAAGAGAGTTTGGAGGAGAAATAAATGACAGAATATAGATCAAGATTTAGGACATTAACGGACGGAACAGACGCTCCAGAAGGCGCAGACCATCATATTTTTATTGGCCCTCAACATCCTTGGGCAGAAGAACCAGCACATTTTATCATTCATCTTAAAGGAGAACGAGTTGTTGAAGCAGATATTAGAATCGGTTTTAACTTGAGGGGAATTGAAAAAGCAATGGAAAATAGGACCTGGAGACAAAATACCATGTTGGTCCCCAGAGCCTGTGGAATTTGTAGTGCTGTTCATCAAAATGTCTATGTTAGAGTTGTAGATAGGTTAGCAGGTATTGAAGATCAGATATCAGAAAGAGCACGATTAATACGTATGTTTGCTCTTGAAGCTGAACGTATCCATTCTCATATACTTTGGTACGGTATTCTAGCTCACGATGCAGGTTTTGATACCTTGTTGCATATTAGTTGGAGAGACAGAGAGATCATCATGGATATTATGGAAGAAGTCAGTGGAAATAGAGTGAATTATTCTATCAATCTTCCAGGTGGTGTAAGAAGAGACATTAAACCTGAGATGGTACCTTCAATTCGTGAACGATTAGCCAAACTAAGAAAGCAGGTAGAATATCACCGAAAAGTATTCTCCGAAGAAGCTTCAATAAGAAACAGATTAGAGCATGTTGGAGTACTATCAAAAGATGATGCAAAGAAAACATCACCAAATGGACCAACTGCAAGAGGTTCAGGATTACCGTATGATGTCAGAAAGACTTTTCCATATGAGTTATATGATAAAATCGATTGGGATTTAGTATATTATACTGAAGGAGATGTGTTAGCTACAACATTAGTTAGAGTAGACGAAACCTTAGCTTCAATTGCTATAATGGAAAGATGTCTAGACCAATTAGAATCAACACAAGGAGAACTTTTGGTTAGAGTTAAACAAAAAATTCCTGAAGGTAAATATATGACCAGAGCAGAAGCTCCAAGAGGAGAAGATATTCATTATGGTATTGCAAATGGTACCGATATGCCAGAAAGATATAAAATCAGGGCACCATCATTAGGAAACATTGATGCTACTCTGAAAAGAATGGATGGTGAGTACGTTGCAGATATGCCCGTTATCTTACGAAGCTATGATCCTTGTTTCTCCTGTACAAACAGAGTAATGTTGATTAATGAGAATACTGGTGAAAAGATAATAATGAACCAGGACGAATTTGCTCAAAAGGCTATCAAAGCTAAGAAGTATAATAGACCATTTTTCTGAGGTGAAAAGAAGATGAAAAAAGTATTAGTAATGGGTGGAGAAGCATTAAAAAATCAAGCAAAAGGTCCAGTAACAAAACATGTTCTTAAACAGATTGGAGATCATCCACCTGCAGAGGATATTAGGACCATTCCTTCAATTGATGAAGAAAGATGTATCATGTGTGGTACATGTGTGAATGTGTGTCCTACACATTGTTTAGGTATGGACAAGGAAAACAAAGACAATGGTATGATTTGGATTTTACGCCCCCAGTGTATGTGGTGTGGTCACTGTCAAACCTATTGTCCTAAAGACGCAATTCACATAGATGAAGATTCTACTTTATCTTATACACTATTCTCATTCAACGTTCGCCAAGATTTTGATATGTTAGTTGCCAAAGGGAATTATAAAGGAGAAACTGCGGATAAAAAACTGCAAGAGCTTATTGAAGAAGGTGGCAAGAAAATCAAAGAAATAGAGGAGTTCAGAGGTGCTTAAAATGGGTTGGCTAAAGAAATTCGGTGTAAATTGTGCTTTAAGATCCCCATGGATCCTTCATATGAATGCTGGTGGATGTAATGGTTGCGATATTGAAATTGTAGATGCATTAACCCCCAGACACGATCTTGAACAATATGGTATAACACTTAGAGGTACTCCAAGACAAGCAGACGTACTAGTAATCACAGGTCCTGTAACTGCTCAAGTAGCAGAAAGAGTAAAACGTGTTTATGAACAGATGCCTTTACCAAAGTTTGTGGTAGCAGTAGGTAACTGTTGTACATCTGGTGGTGTATTCCAAGAATGTCCCTTTGTTTTAGGTGGTATTGATCATGTTCTCCCAATTGATGCTTGGGTATATGGTTGCCCACCAAGACCTGAGAACATTGTTCATGCTGTAGCTACACTTCTTGGTAAGTTAAAAGAAGATTTAATCGGTGTTGAGAAGAAAGAAATTCCTCAAGAGGAATAAAAACTTCTTACTTTCTTTTTATTTTTAATTTATATTGTTAGTAGAGCTAGTGATATTGCTATTAGCACTATAGCTATTACAGCTGAAATGATCAGCGTCATTACAAGCAACTTATACTTCTTTTCCTTGTAAATCCCTATTGCATTAACTAAAGCATATAATATCAAACCCATGGCAAGATAGAATAAAGGTATTCCCCAAGATTGTGCCAATAATAATGCTATACCTGCAATAATTGCTGTTATGGACATTACAAATTCAGCAATTATGTGGAAGATTCTCTCGTACTTCTTCTCAACAAATTTGTAATCAAGTTTCTTAGCAACAACGATTATCCATAAAAGAGCAGTTATTGCTCCAGCACTGATAACGAATACTCCATCGATAATAGCTAGTATCATACAAATAAATCAAAATAGGAAATTAAAAAATATATTGAAGAGTACGTAGTAATAAATTTTAGACAGAAAATTACAGTTTTATATTAATTTAATCCACATTAATATATGTCATCTGACAATTCTAGAACAGGATGGTTTTTCAGAGATGGGGAGCCACCTAACGATAATGCATACTTCGAGAATATGACGAGATGTGTTTTTCAAGCAGGTTTAACCTGGAAACTCATTGCAGATCGTTGGCCTAATTTTAAAAAGGCATTCAAGGATTTTGACATTGAGATAGTAGCAGATTTTGATGAAGAGGATATTGAGAGATTGTTGTCAGATTCAAGCATATTAAGAAATAGATCAAAGATAGAAGCTACTCTTGTCAATGCCATAGAGTTTGTGAGGGTAAAGGAAGAATTCGGAACCTTTAGGAATTATATGGATAATCTGGATAAGTCTGAAAATTATAGATATGTGAAGAAAGAATTGTCAAAAAGATTCTCAAGGATGGGACCAAAATCTGCAATGGTTTTTCTTTATAGTATTGGAGAAGATATAAAACACGAAGATTAAACTACTTGATGCTTTACGCTGATAGTTTTCGGATTTTTTCTCTAAGCTGGTTTTCTATCTCTTTCATGTTCGATAAAATAGGCCAACAATCTTCTTCAAGCCCTTTGAAATCACTCTTTATTTGTTCTTGTGTTATTTCCTCAAACAAAATTCTGTGTACCCAATCTGTAAGATCTGCCAAAGTTCGTTCATAGAATAGGAAAACGACAATGTCCTCATCAATTTCATCAACTTTACTAATCTGTTGATACTTCTCAATGAATATTTTGTAATGTTCGTCAAATAAATAAAACCAGATATCTTGTTCAAAAGGTGCTAATATTGCACCATCCCAATCAACAAGATGCAACTTGTTTTCTTTATCTATGATTATATTGTGTATAATAGGGTCTGAATGACAGAGAACTAACCCAATATCATCTCTTTCCTTTAACGACAATGAAAGCTCTTCAATATAGACAAGAGATTCTAAGATTGTATTCATATATTGTGTGATTAGCTTCTGAAGTTTATTGTAGTTCTTGTCTTTCGAAGTTGCACACCCCGTGGCTTCTTTGATGCTTATTAACAAATCTTTTCGAAACTTCAAATCGAAATTGAATCTTGAAACTGATTCTATTTGTAAATTTTCTGTTGAATTGTGAATCTCTCCTAGCAAGAGAGCCAAATCTTGTAAGAATTTTTTTGATTTCCTTTCTTTTTCAGTTGCCATTTTTCCTTCTATAAAAGACCAAATTACTAATTCTAAATCCTCAAATATTGATTTATATTCTCCACTTATGCTTTTAATAGGGTATGTTATTTGTTCTATCTTTTCTTTATGATAAAGCTGATATGCAATTCTGTGTGATACTTCCAACTTTCCTGCACTTGTCTCTACTAATCTAGAAGGAAAATATATTTTCAAGAAGTATTTTGTATCTTTTTCTGTGTATAAAACATATGAGTGAGCTACTTCACCTACGGGTACATACTTCAGTTTCTTAACAGTTATACCATAGTCGTTTTGGATGTGAATCGATAGCAATTCCTTGTTAATTGATAGCTCATCTCTCATTTTAATCACTCAAACAATACTCTTGGAGTCCAGTGTTAGTAAACATTACTAATTAAAGAGAGTTAGGTTTGTTGTCCTTCGTAAGTTTTCTTTTTCCAATAAGATAGTAAATTAGATAAATCAACATAACTGCGGAATATATTGCAATTGCTGTAAAGAGAAATATCTTTGGTAAAACATAATTCCAATCAATAGATCCATTGACTTGATTTGAATTTACGCTAATTGGAATAAAACTTACTGTAGAAATAGATCTAGACAATGATACATAAAATCCCAGAGCACCAAGTGCCATACCCCTTTGGGTGGCAATTGATTCTCGTGTAGTGCCGGTATTAACTCCTATAAAACTAGTTAAACTACTGGCACTATAAATTATATAAACTACAATTAACCATGGTAAGGATTTCACATAAATGAACAGAATCAACATACTAGATGAAATAATTAATGTGAAGAATATTGGACCTTTATAGCCGATTTTATCTATAATTTTACCTAGATAAGGTTTGAAGAAAATCAAAACTCCTGATGTAATCCATGCAATCTGTGCTACTGTATCATATGGGAGCCCTTTAACTTCTGACACTAGTATCGGCCAAAAAGCAGTTACTGTATATTCGAGAAAAGCTACGGTTAACTGGATTATATAGATGAAACTCAGTTTCTTTTGTTTAGACACCATAACTAGAGATTTGAACATTGAAACAAAGGATATTCCTAATGCTTTCATTTTAGATTCTGTTTTCAGCCTATCTTCTTTCTTGAGAACTTCAGGCATAAATAAGGCTACACCAATTACCCCTATTAGAGAGATTCCGGCACCCCAAATAAACAGTATACGAAGTGGTGACCAAGTATTGACTATCTCTGGAATTATCGTTATGGTATTGATATTGAATATTAGCGATTTATTGATGTGAATATTAGAGATTTTAAGGAGCAAAAATGCTAGTAACGCACCAGAAATGGCACCTAAATCAGTTCCTTGAAATAATCTCCCTTGTACTTTTCCAAGACTTTTCTCTTCTTCAACATCACCAATATATGCAAAAATAACAGGCCAGAAACAAGACATACCAATTGCTAAAAAGAACATTGCTACAATGACTAATGACCAATGTGAAGAGAAAGCTAGAAAGAACAGACTTATTGTATAGAAACCAATACCCGATAAGAGTAAAGGCTTTCTTCCAATCATCTGTGATAAGTTTCCCAACGGAACACGTAGAAATAATTGAGGTATATTTCTCAAAGCAAAAATGAAAAGTATTAACCAAAACACTGTATTGATGTCTTCAAGATGCAAACCAACATAGGACATGAAAATAGTCATGGAAAAACTTCCTACTATACCTAAGAGAATAGGAGATAGTCGACGACGATCATCTAGATACAATCTTGTTTTGACTTCTTTTAACACATTGGAGAATTTTCTACCATTGCCATTCAACGATTTCATGTCCTTTTTATGAATCCCTTTGTAATTAATATAAACCTAATGGAACTAGCTCTAGGACTAATTTGAGGAGCATTTCAGACATTTGAATTCTCTTTTCCTTTTCCACAATTTTAAAATAATCTCCCAATATAAATGTCATAGGTAATTATGTTTCCACACTCACCACAATCCTCAGTCCCTCCTGACAAACTTGTTCAGCAAATGATAGTACAAGCGCTACAAGCTTTTTATATTCAAGATTTTGAAACAGGTAAATATTTTCTAGAGCAAATTCGTTCAAATCTTCCACGATTTATGTACCAACTAAATCCGCAATTAAGAAATCTTTGCAAAGAAATTGTAAAATTACTTCAAGATGGAAGTTTAGTTCAAAATAGATCAGCGGAAGAAGGTGTTGGTTCAGTTGCTGATACCCACCCAGGATTTGCATCTATGAACACCGAACAACCTCAGGAAGCACAACCAGTACGTTCGGCTCCTGTTAGCGCAGAGTCAGCTCGTGCTGAAGCATCTCAACCTGCAATATTTGAAGAAAGAGTCCAAGTTGCTGAAGAATTTGCCCATATTACTAGAGGCGATACTCAAGTAAATTTAGGTGATATAGATGGACCAGAACTTGATACCTCTCAACACATCGAGTATGAACCTCAATCTGAATCAATAGATGATTCTGTGGTAGACATTCCTATAGATAATGCCGAACCAGTGAGAGGAGAATTACCCACAGAATTCATCAGTGAATTGTCTTCAGCAGTAAGTACTGTAAGAGATAAGAAGAAGAAAAAGGGAGAAAACCTTGTTGGTTCAATGGATGAATTAGATGAGTTTGATTTCTAATTATATCAAGAGTTAATAACCTTGACAACAGTCCAGTCTTGCTCTAATAGTGCATCGACTGCTTCTTTTACATCACTAAGAGATTCTTTTAATTTTTCTTTCAAAATTTCTTGGGGGATAGCTGTATAAATGTGTCTTATACCACCGTTTGGCAACAGTTCTTGTTCTTTATGCATTAAGCCTTGCTTTATCATATTTTGAACTAATCTTACGGCTGTAGTTCGATCTCTTCTTACTCTGTCAGCAATTTCTTTGATAGTTCTCTTTTCTTGAAGAGTGTAGAAATATATGTTAACATGAGTACATTTCAACCCAAACAGAAATTCGAAAATTGGACACACCTTAAACTGACATTCAAGGAATTCACATTTGCAAGCGCCACTATTTAGGTTCTTGGAAATACTATCAGATATATCTACAAAACAAGGTTGCATCATGTGTGCATTTTCTTCACACATAATAAGTGTTATGGTTTTACGGAATCGCACAATAGAATAATTTAAAATAGTGTGCGTAAATTACACACATAGTAAAAAGTATAAACTTGGCTTTGATCTGCATTATGGTGAAGTAAGATGGATGAAGAATTAGAACGTATAAAGAAAGAAAAAATGCAAAAGCTTATGAAAGATGATGTTCCGACTGTTGGAAATTTTCCTGTTATTGATGTAGCAGAACTAGATGATAATTCATTTGCCTCTTTTGTTAAACAACCAGGAATTGTAGTTATAGATTGTTGGGCGGTTTGGTGTGCACCTTGTAGAACAATGGAACCTATAATGGAACAATTAGCCAAAGAATGGGCAGGTAAAGTTACCATAGGTAAACTAAATGTTGATCAGAATCCACGCACATCAATGCAATATGGTATTTCTTCCATTCCTAATTTCTTGGTGTTCCAAGATGGCAAGTTTTTGGGGAATGTTGTTGGTGCCGTTGGAAAGAAACCTTTTGAAAAATTATTTAAAAAACTATTGTCAGGAGATCAAGATAAAAAAGAGGGTTATTCATAACCTCTCTAATCTTCTTCGCTTAAATCTATAAGAGTTGCATAGACGACAAGTTCGTTTTCGTCTAAAGACATTATTTTAACACCTTTTGTATTTCTACCGATTTCTCTTACCTGCTCTATTCTTGTTCTAATACTATTACCAGCATTGTTAATTATTGAAATAGACTTTTCGCGTGTTGGTTTCTTGGGAACCACCATTACTGCTGCAACATTCCCATTTCTTTCTTCAGTTTTAATATCTATAACTCCTCGTGCACCTCTATGAGTGAACCTATATTCAGTACAAGCTGTTCTTTTCCCATAACCTTTTTCTGTTATTGTCAAGATTGAACAATCCTTTAGTTCGGCATCTGGAATAGCCATTCCACCAATTATTATATCATTAGGTGTTTTGAATCGCATCCCAGTAACACCTCTAGTTGCTCTCCCCATTGACCTTACTTCTTGTTCTGGAAAATGTGCCATTAAACCATATTTGGTTGCGAGATAAATATGATCGGTTCCTGTTGTTATAAAAGTATCAACCACTTGATCATCATCATCTATATTAATCGCAATAATACCGGTTTGTCGAACTTTTGAAAATGCAGAAAGAGATGTTTTCTTAACAATCCCTTTAGCAGTAACGAAAAAGAGGAATAATTGGTTATCAAAAGAGGTTCTATCTACAGGAACGATTTTAACAACAGCTGAATCTACAGGCAATATGGTTTTCCATGGACTACCTCTAGCATTCCTTCTTTGAGCTTCTGGGACCTCAAAAGCAGGAATTGAGTGAACTATTCCCTTCTCTGTTACTAATAGCAAGGTGCTTTTATTCAGAGTAACTAAAACATCATAAAGCGAATCTTCTTCCCTCAAAGTTACTGCAGTCATCCCTTTACCGCCCCTTCTCTGAGTTCGGAATTTTTCTATATCTAGAGATCGGACATAACCTTGTTTTGTTGAAGTAATTAGCAAATGTCTATCATGTAGCATATCATAGATATCCACATCTCCATAGACATCCATTTCATCTCTGACGTCAGTTCTTCTTTCATCGCCAAATTTGTCCTTAATTTCAAGAAGTTCTGTCTTTATGAGTTGCATTCTTTTATCTTTATTAGCAAGTAAAATTCTGTATTCCTCAACCATCAACTCAAGTTCCTTTTTCTCATTTGCTATTGCTTCAACTTCCATTCTGGCTAAGCGTGCTAATTGCATGGCCAATATTGCTTTTGCTTGTGCTTCGTTCAAATTGAAGCGTTTCATTAGTTTTTCTTGAGCATCTTGTCTGCTTTCAGATTTCTTGATAAGGGCTATGACTTCATCAATATTTTGGAGAGCGATATACAGACCTTCAAGTATATTCAAACGCATAAGAGCTTTGTTTAGGTTATGTTGAATGGTTTTTCTAACTACAAACTCCCTGTGTTCAAGAAAAATGGTTAATGATCGCTTAAGATTTAGAAGTAAGGGTCTTCCTCTAGCAAACGCCATATTCTTTGCATGGAAAGCTTTCTGCAATTGAGAGTATTTGTATAATTGACTAACGATTACACCTACACCCTTATCATGAGAATAATCTTCATGAACATCAATCTCTATTCTTATCTTCTCTTTAGACAAATCTCTAACATCAACCAATCCACGTATTTTCTTGGAGGACATTAACTCATGTAATTCTTCCATTAATGTACTTTTGTTGGTAAGATAAGGAATTTCACTTATAATTATAGTCGCTTCTTTCTTCTCTTTAGTTGGTTCTTTGAGTTCTATTCGCGCCCTGACAATGATAGGTCCTTTGCCAGTACGAGCGTAGCCTTTCATAGCCATACCATTTACAATGATTCCGCCAGTTGGAAAATCAGGTCCTTTAACAATTTCAGATAAAGCATCAACAGTAGCATCAGGTTCATTAATTAATCTGATAGTAGCATCAAGGATTTCTGTAAGATTGTGAGGAGGAATATTCGAACTCAACCCAACAGCGATACCAGAAGTACCGTTTACCAATAATAATGGGATCTTAACAGGTAAGACTGTGGGTTCCATTTCTTCTCCGTCAAAATTCTCTTGAAACTTAACGATTTCTGGAATAACATCTTGAAGTAATTCGGTAGAAATTCTTGCTAACCGAGCTTCAGTATTATGGTTTACAAATCCATTTGCTACAAAAGAATGGCAATCTGAATCTACTCTAACGGAATATACATTGGCTTCAGATAATTGTTCTATCTTATCGATTTTATTGAATAAATACTTACGTTCGCGTAGTAATTCGAAGAGTTTTTTGTCCTCGTTGTCTATGATTTCATGAATTTTGTCAAAGTTTTTCTCGAATTTGTTATATCTATCAAAGTTGTTTTTTATAAGAAAATCATGACCATATTTTTCTCTGAAATATTGAGAAATCAAAGGTATATAATCGGTTTTACTCATTCGATCAAGATTTATTTTATTAATTTGGTTCAAAATTTGATTTTTATGTGATGAAAAGAAACCAATTTTTTGTTTAAATCTTAAAATAGAATCAGTGCCTACAATTAGCAGTTTATAACAATCTACTCTTTTATCTTTTATCGGTTTGCTTGTAATAATTCCAAAATTGAGAAGTAAAACTTTTAGTTGTTGTAAAAGTTTCTCACTACTGGAGTTATAAACTAACATCATGTTTTTTCCACCATGACGTTTATCCACACCAAACTGTACAGAACCATCTCCTTCATAGAGACCTTTGAGGAAATGTGAAACGGTTTCCTCAGACGATTGTAGAATAGTAAAAGGTATTTCTTTTGATTCAGAATTTTTATCAAGAAGACCTATATTCATAAGAAATTCTCTTACTTTTCCAACGGTTATCGTCAGTTCTTTGTAATTGTCATTAACTTCATTTTCGTAGATGTTTGCGCCTTTAAACTGCTTTTTAAAAATGTCCTTTATCTTCTTATAATAACGAGAATCTGAGTTTCCAAAAACAACCATTCTCTGATGGTAAGAACCTTCAGCAACAAGAGATCCCAATAAAAACGCTAGATCATTATTCATAGTTTTAGGAATACTAACTTGTGCAAATTTGGTGTTTTCAACAGGCCAATAATCTTCTAGATTTGGATTGTACTCAGCAAAAAGTGATTGGTTTCTTTGAAGAACAACGATATCTCCTTCTTGTATCTGATTAAGCATCTTCCAAACGAACTTGGGTCTGCCATCTTGGATAGTCCAACAATTAACAGGATGATTAAATGAACCCTTCAATTGATAACCCATATCTGTTTCTATTGAGATAATAGGATGTTTATCTGAATTGAAGAATTTAGAAGCCGTATTTACTGTTCCATCATATGATAGTACTTTAACATCAATATCAGATTCTGGTTTGCCATTTCCCAATGTATCTATAGGAACAATTCCCTTATCAGAAAGAATCATTGTATCTCCAGTAATACAATATCTCATAGCCGCAGCTGGGAAGCCGTCTATTGATCCGAAGTTTCCTTGACCATCCACTACCGGGTATCTTAATGAAAACGGTTGAGCTAATCTAACAAGAGTTTCGTAAGTTCCCCCAGCGTGAGGGTGGTATTTACCAGTAACTTCGCCTACTATTCTTGCACATTTCTTATGAGGGGTATTGTAGTTTAATTTCATCTGATGCATTGCCCATAGAATTCTTCTATGAACTGGTTTTAATCCATCCCTTGCATCAGGTATCGCTCTTTCACTTATCACATAATGAGCATAATCAATATATGCGTCTTCTAGTGTTTTTGATAAAGAAGATTTGTGAATTTTTTCTGTTGTATTGTTACTTACCATTTTTCTCACTTCACAATTAAAGCTCTAACTCATCAGGGATTTCATCACCTGATATTTCGATATCAATGAGATCATCCTCAAGATCCTCAATATAATCAAGATCCTCCCCTTCTTCTAAATTGGGAGAACCATATTCTTTTTGATATTCATCTGTATCCACTTTAAAGACATCTTCCATAATAAACCGTTTTCTGAAACTTACGTCACTGCCCATTAATTGCTCAAAACGTTGATCTGCAAAAGCTGCATCCTCAATTTTTAATTGTATCAAATACCGACTATTAACTTTCATGGAAGTTATTTCAAGCTGGTCTGCATTCATCTCTCCCAAACCCTTATACCTTTGTGTCTTGATACTTGAAGGATCTACTTTATCTTTGACAAGATTCTCGATAAGTTCATCCTTCTCTGTTTCTGTATAGCAGTACTCATGATTTTCATTCTTTAGAATTTCCGATTTTCCTCTTGTCAGATAAACCCTGAATAGAGGTGGTTTGGCAACATATATCATTCCTACTTCAATTAAATCTCTCATATAACGATAGAAGAAAGTTAGAAGAAGTGTCATGATGTGGGCACCATCTACATCAGCATCGGTTAGGATAATCACCTTACCATATCTACTTTTTTCTAGCTCAAAGTCATCACCTATACCAGTTCCAATTGCCATAATCATGCTCTGTATCTCTTTATTACTTAGAGCTTTTACTAATCTTGATTTGAAAACATTCAGAACTTTTCCTCTAAGAAACAATATTTCTTGGAATTGGGTATCTCTTGCTTTAACAGCTGTCCCTCCTGCAGATAATCCTTCAACTAAGAATAACTCTCTTTTTGTAGGATCTTTTTCTCTACACTCTACAAGACGTCCGGGAAGACCAACTCTCTTATCCTTCATTCGGACAAGCTCTCTAGCCTTTCTAGCAGCGACTCTAGCTCTTCTAGCTTCAAGTGATTTATCTAAAATATTTTTAGCAGTTTTGGTATTAATTGTAAGAAATTCTTTGAATTTGTCGGACATTACTTTTTGAACAATACCTTCAACATCACCATTACCTAATTTTGTCTTGGTTTGACCTTCAAATTGTGGGTCTGGATGTTTAATACTAATAATCGCAATTAATCCTTCTCTTACATCTTCTCCTCTGAGGTTTTCCTCTTTATCACCTATGATATTCTTTGCTCTCCCATAATCGTTAATTCCTCGTGTTAACCCGGCTTTGAAACCAGAAATATGCGTTCCTCCTTCGGAAGTATAAATTCCGTTAACAAATCCCATTATGATTTCATTATACCCATCGGTATAGAGAATACTTAATTCACATATAACACCCTTTTCTGTTTTTTCGCTATGAAAAACTTCGCCCTCTTCAGCAAAGATGCTTTTCTTCCCCTTACTCAGATCGAGTGCAAATTGTTTAATCCCACCTTCAAACAGAAACTCTTGTCTCTTTGGAGGATCATATCTATCATCTGTAACTGTAAAACAGAGATTTTTATTCAGATAGGCCATTTCTTTAATTCGTCTTGCAATTGTGTCAAAATCAAATCGTATAACTGGAAAAATTGTTGGATCGGGTTCAAAATAAATATATGTCCCAGTTGTTGGTATTCCTTTTTGTTCTTTCTCAATAACCTGTGTGCGTGGTTTGCCTTTAGAATATTCTTGGATAAATTCTTTATTTTGGTTATAAATTTTAACTACTAATTTCTCTGAAAGTGCATTTACACATGCAAGACCTACTCCATGTAAACCTCCAGATACTTTGTATGCAGTTTTATCAAATTTACCACCAGAATGAAGTTTTGTAAAAATGACTTCAAGTGTATTTTGGTTAAATCGTGGATGTTTCCCTACAGGAATACCTCGACCATCATCAAGCATCGAGATTCCCCCTTCTCGATGAAGGACAATTTGAATATTATTACAGTATCCTGCCATATATTCATCAACTGAGTTGTCTACAACTTCCCAAATTAAATGGTGTAACCCTTCCGCAGTTGTTGTACCTATGTACATTGCAGGTCTTTTTCTTATCCCCTCGGTTCCTTCTAGAACCTTAATTGTGTCTACATCATAAGCAACATCTTTGCTTACTTTGATATTTGATTCTTCTTCCATAGTTATCACTAATTGGTGATGAATATTGTACCTCAAAATGGGAACCAGATTTCAGCCATTTCGCGTTTATTGTCGGGTCATTATTCGGAAATAATATACTATAAAAAAATAGTGTTCATCCTTTAAAAATACATTGGTTTAACATACCAGAGCAAAGAAAAAATGAGAAATGGGCATTTTTCTCGTTTTTACCTAAATGTTTGTTTTGTTGTTCAAGTTTTGTCCTAAATTTCAAGACATAATGATGGTACCAGAATCCCCCACATTTACTCTTAAAGCGTGTTTTGGAGAGGTCGCTATAGATTTATCTTGGGTTTCTTTTGCAAAGATAATATTGGAGTCTATTTTTGATCCTACATTAACTTTGATAAAATAGCATTCTTGCATATTGTTCTACTAAAAATAGGGTTGTTTCAATAGATTAATTCTTGATTTTACTCTGCAATTTGTGCACTTATTCTTTCAATATCTCCTTTGAGAGAACTTCTTGAATTGCTAATAATTTTGACGCTGACCTTCTCCCCCAAATTACCGCTTAATAAAATAACTGGTCTATAATAGTTATTTCTAGCAAACTTGTTTCCTTTATTTGTATCCTTCAAAATAATTGCATCACCCTTCCATCCAATCCATTCACGATTTCTAACTAATTGAATGGCATGTACTTTTTCAGTAATGTGCTTGCTTCGCTCTTTTCTTATTTCTGAAGGAATCTTATTAGGAAAACTAGCAGATGCTGCAAACGGCCTATCGCCATATTTAGAAACGTTCACTATATCAAATTTATTTTTCTCCATGCATTTTACAGTTAAATCAAAATCGAGATTTGTTTCACCTGGAAAACCAACTATAATATCTGTTGACAAAGTCATCAAAGGAAACCGAGTTCTTATTTTTCTGATTAATAGATTAAATGTTTCAATATCGTGGTTTCTTTTCATCAGATCCAATATCTTATCTGAACCACTTTGGACAGGAATATGTAAGAATCTATAGATTCGTTCATCCTTCTCCATTAAATCAAGTAGTTCATCAATAATATCCTTAGCATGATTTGGACTCATCATCCCAATTCTGATTCTGAAGTCTCCCTCATTCTCCAAAATTTTCTTGATTAAATCTACTAAAGTAACACCATTGTCTTTTCCATAAGTAGCAGTATCTTGAGCTGTAACAAGAAGCTCTTTTGCTCCCATTTCAATTGCTTTCTTTGTGTAATCAAACACATCTTGTAATGGGTAGCTTTGTAACCAACCTCTCGCATATTTTACTGTACAATACGTACATTTTCCCAAACATCCTTGGGCTATTGGTACAATTACAGATAGAGGTTGATCACCATAGAAAACAGGTTTTTCAGGCAACCTCGCCATTTGATATGTTTCTCCATTTGTAAGTTGTAGAGGAACATACTTCAGAATAGATTTGCCGATATTAGGTGGGGTTAGTATCGCATCAGGACAAGCTTGTTTTATCCTATCTGGGTTAATCTTTGAAAGACATCCTGTTACAATTACATCAGCATCAGTCATACTGCAATTGTAGATATATTGAATTATTTTGTCTTCAGTGGGGGTTTTAACTGCACAAGAGTTGATTATAATTACATCAGCAGAGTAAATATCCTCGACCTCCTTACCTTTGGATGAAAGAAGAATCTGTCGAATATTCTCACCCTCTCCCAAATTTTGTGTGCACCCGAAGTTCCTTAAAAAGAACCTGAAAGTTAAGCCATCACCCATTGATGCAAACTTCATAATTCACTTAAAAAATGCTATGTTTCATGAGAATTTCCTGTTTGTTTATTCTAAATAGTGTTAGATATATATACAGAGATAATTATGTAAAATTTATAGAAAGATTTTTGGACAGAAGAAAAATCAATTAATTAAGAACCAGTGATTTGAATGAGTAAATTTGTCCCTACACCACCTATTCTCACATACATCTTTGATATCGTAAAAGGTCGAGTTGAAAAAGAAGGGGAAGATCGATATCGTTGGGTGTTAATATCCTCCAACGGTGAAAAAATCTATAAGGTTCGAGTATCTGGTACGATAGTCAGCAAATATTATGGACCCAAATCAGATGAGAAAAAAGCATTTGCTTCTTTAACAATCGATGATGGAACGGATACTATTAGAATTAAAGCTTGGGAAGAACCTGCTGATGCTCTAAACAATTTCTTTGAAGGAGAGGAAATAGAGATTATTGGGAAACCCAGATTGGGTGAGGATGAAATTTACATTCTACCAGATGAATTTCTGAAAATTGAAGATTATAATAAGGAACTTTATCTTAGGTCAAAGAAGATAAAACGATATGTAAAGAAAAAACTGGTAATTCCTACAGAGGAAAAAATAGAAGAAAAGAATTTCTTAGCAGAAAAAGAAATGATATGGGAAATCATAGCTAATGCCGAGGATGGGGTGGAACTGGAAATGTTGATTGAAGAAACAAAACTGGTGAAAGCAACAATTGAAACAATTATTCATGAGCTTCTAAATAATGGTGACATCTATGAACCAACAGCTTTGAAATTCAAGAAAATCTAAAATTATTCTTCGAGAAAATGTGTATTAATAAGATCAATAAGCTTATCCTTTAAATCAAGCCCCTCTACAGTAGCTCCAACTTGTTCAACTTTATCAGCAAGAGCATTTGAACTTAGAATATATCTGATCCACAATCCTAAATCACTGGAGATAGAACCTTCTTTTTCCACACGATATGTATGAAACTCAATTGAGAAATAAGGGATATAAGGAAGGATTTCAGCTAACTCTTTGAGAGAATATGCCATCCCATAAATTTTCTCAGGTGAATTAGGATCTCGGAAAATAAAAGGTGGACTAATAGGCTTTACAGACTGGTTATTAGTAATGTCCATCTCTTGTTTAAGCATGTCGACCCCTTCTTCAACCAAACGATTCGAAAGGAGTTTGCTAATTCTTAAGTTTTATGTTTAAAAATAGATAAAGGGCAAAATTTTAACCTTAAAAGCTGAACATTTAGAGATTCCCGACATAAATCTACAGATAAAATAAGAAAAAATCTGTAGAGCAAAAAAAATTCAGGTTGCCCTGTAGGACCTGAAACGAATTCCAACTGATGCAATTACGAAGGTTTTTAAGATTGGAAAATAATTCTTCAATCAAAATCTAATGATTTAGAGATTTAAAGGTGACAATATGGGCTTACTCAGTTTAATTGGAAATATATTGTGGATAATATTCGGTGGACTAGAAACAGCTATAGAGTGGTTAGTAGCTGGAGTCATAATGTGTATCACAATAGTAGGCATACCATTTGGGTTACAAGCTTTCAAAATAGCAGGATTTGCTTTGTTCCCATTTGGGAGAGATATTAGGAGAAAGACTTCCTCAACAGGAAAACTCTGTCTAAATGTAATTTGGGTATTACTTGGTGGTATATTCATTGCTATAACTCATATATTCATGGGTATATTTCTAGCAATAACAATAATCGGAATACCTTTTGCAATGCAACACTTCAAATTAGCAGGTATAGCTTTTGCCCCATTTGGAACAAGAATAGTTGACGCATAAATGCAGATGATGAATATGGTTAAAGCAATAGTACTATACAATTCCAAAGGTGGTAACACGAAAAAAGTAGCTGAAAAAATAGCAGAAGGGTTAGGAACAGAGACTAAGAGTAACAAAGAACTGCCTGATTTAACAGAATATGATTTGGTGGTTCTAGGATCTTGGATGATTATGGGGAGAATAAGTTTCGCAGGATCAAGATACTTGAGAAAACTAAAAAGAAAAGGGATAGAAGGAAAGAAAGTAGCACTGTTCTTTACAAGTGGGGGACCAGACGAAAATTATCCTTTTGGAGATCAAACAAATCCCAGAAAAATAAACGAAGTAATGTTCGAAAAAATGGAAAATATCATAACCAAAAATAAGCAAGTGACCATTATTCCAGAACGATTCTATTGTAAAGGTGCTATAAGGATGATGGGTGAAATAAAAGATAATGAAGGCTACCCTACTGATGAGGATCTAGAACAAGCAAGATTATTTGGCGAGAAGTTAAAAGAACTATAAGTCTAATTTCTCATTTTTTTCTTGTAAACGTAAAACACCTAGTAAGGTTTTCAGGTTCGGAATGGGTCTGAGTGTTACCTCCTCACTATGGCCGCGACGCATCGCAGCGAATAGCTGTTCCCGAGTGATCTCTCAACTCAGTACAAAGCCATACGTCGAAGAGCTTAACTTTCCCGAACATTTGGAATTCCTCCAGATGCTTTCTGCCCTTACTAGGCAAAACACTAAAACCTTAATTGTTTTTTAATCTTTACTATTGGAGACTAATTAAACTGACACTAATATATGAATTAATTCGAAATATTTAAATTGAAATTAATAAGGGGAGTAGATAGAACAAAATCTATGCCAAGATACTCAAGCCTGGTATGAGGATAGATTGCTAATCTATTGTCGTAAGACTCCCGGGTTCAAATCCCGGTCTTGGCTCCAAATTCTCTTATAACACATTTCTTTCTAAATCAACGTTCTTAATGCAAATCCTATACCATATGTTGCAGCTGCAGCTAGTCCACCCAAAACTAATATTTCCAATCCAGATCTGAAGAAATTCTTTCCGGTTACTTTAACTTTCAATGATCCTAGTACAAAAAGAGTCAAACCAGTTAGAATACAGGCTATTAGAAAAGATATGGAAGGATTTACTGAAAGATAGGGAATTAACTGAGCTAGTACATATGCAACCAATGGTACAAAACCAAAAAGCGCAAATGATACAAATGTTACAACACCATTTTTTATTGGAGATTCATCTGTTTCAAATATCCCTAATTCTTCGGCCATCATGATATCGACCCAAGCTTCTGGATACTCTTTGTCAAATACATAATAAATATTGAGTAAACGAATTACTTCAAATCTTCATCTTTAAAAAGCCTAAATATTATGTGCTTTTGGCATGAAACCCGATACAGTGATAGAGCTTAACCATGGTGCTGGTGGTTCGCTTATGGATACTTTTCTAGAATCCCTATTGGCTATTTACAAAACTAAATCTGTTGAAAATGGTATTGGTGCAGATGAAATGGATGATGGTGCCACCATATTTTTATCTGGTGATACAACACTCATCGTCAGTTCTGACTCACATACTGTAGATCCCATCTTCTTCCCTGGTGGTGATTTAGGAGTTTTGGCAGCAGCTGGAACAATTAACGATGTTGTTATGATGGGAGGAAAACCCATAGCAATTACTTGTGCGTTATTAATAGAAGAGGGGATAAAGTATTCAATTGTCGAAAAAGTCCTAAGATCCTTTGCAGAGACATGTGAGGAACAAGGAGTAGCGGTTGTAGCTGGTGACACTAAAGTTCTCCCCAAAGGTCAAGTTGATTCAATCTACATGAGTACAACTGGAATCGGGATAAGAATTTCCCCAAATATTATTAGTGATTCTAGTGTTGAGTTAGGAGATAAGATAATTATTACAGGCTCACCTGGTATGCATGGAGCTGCACTTATTGCAGGGAGAGAAGGGATTAATCTCCAAACTGAACTTCAGTCAGATGTTAACCCTTTGGCAGACCTTCTACTACCATTAATTAAGGAAGGAGCTATTCATGCCATGAAAGATCCAACAAGAGGAGGGGTTGGCAGTGCTCTTAACGAATTTGCTGAGAAATCCAATGTTGGAATACTATTGGATGAAGAAAAAATACCTATCAAACCTGAAGTAAATGGTGTTTGTGAATTGCTTGGTATTGATGTGTTTTCGCTCTCATCTGAAGGAAAAGCCATCATGGCAGTTTCAGCTGATAAAGCAGAGGAAATATTGGAGTCACTTAGAAATCATCCTTTAGGTAAAGACGCACAAATAATTGGGGAAGCATCAAGTAAATATGAAGGTAAGGTTGTCATAAGAACTAGCATCGGAGGACACAGATTACTAAGAAAGCCTCTAGGAGAACCAATCCCAAGAGTATGTTAAAAGGTTATTAAAATGGTCAAACAAACTTGTGATATTCTTGTTTCAGGTATTGTTCAAGGAATTGGATACAGACCATTTGTATATAATCTTGCTAACGAGTTAGGCGTTAAAGGATTTGTGAAGAATCTTGGAGATGCCGGAGTTCAGATTACGGCACAATCTAAAAAAGACGTTCTAAGCAAGTTTACAGATTTGTTAGAAGAACGAAAACCCAAACTATGCGTTTATGAATCTATAGACATAAACTGGTATAACGAAGAAAAAGAGTATGAAGATTTCGAGATTGCAAAAAGTTCAAGTCAGAAGAAAGGTGTAGGCTTTTCATATCTTCCACCTGACATATCTATTTGTGATGAATGTCTAAAAGAGCTAGACTCTGATGAAAGACGTAGATCAGATTATCCGTTCAACTCTTGTGTTGACTGTGGTCCCAGATATACTGTTATCGAGAAACTTCCTTATGACAGACCAAATACTGTTATGACAGATTTTCCTTTCTGTGCCAAATGTGATGTTGATTACAAGAATTCGTCCGATAGAAGATTTCATGCTCAAACCACCTGTTGTGTTGATTGTGGTCCCAGATATACTCTCTATTCATCTAAAAATGAAGAAATCTCTTTTTCCAATCAAAAAGAATTGATACGTTTTGTAGCAAAAGAAATCGAACATGGAAAAATAATTGCTATAAAGGGAATTGGAGGGACACATCTTGCATGTTCAACACTTAATGACGAAGTTTTACTTAAATTGAGAGAAGCGAAGGGACAGAGGAAGTATAAGCCTTTCGCCATTATGGCAAAAAATATTGAAACAATTAATGGATTTGCTGAACTCAAAGAAGAAGAAACAAAATTACTATCTAGTTTTAGGAGACCAATCATTTTACTCCAGAGGAATAAAAAGTATTATCTCTCAGAATGGGTAGCGCCAGGATTGCATAATGTAGGAGTAATGCTACCTTACGCAGGGATTCATCATATGTTACTAAAGGAGATGGATGAGCCAACTGTTGTCATGACAAGTGCAAATCCTTCAAACTTCCCAATGTTTATTGACAATGATGAGATTAAAGAAAAACTACCATATGTAGACTATTTCTTGCTACATAACCGAAGAATCTTTCAAAGAAATGATGATTCTGTTATTAGGATTAATAAAATTGGAGGCCACAGTTCTCTTAAGTTTCTAAGAAGATCACGCGGGTGGGTACCTGAACCATTATTATCTCGCGTTGATATTGGTGATAAAACTATTCTTGGAATAGGAGCAGAAATGCATCTTATCCCCTCGTTAATGAAAGGTTCTAAACTTATTCCTACTCAACACATTGGTACAGTTACTCTTCTTGAAACATACGAATTTATGCTTAGCTCAATTGAACATTACTTGTCATTATATGATACTAGTATAGATTCTATAGCATATGATATGCACCCACAATACTTGACTTCAACAAACATATCAGAGATAGCTGAAAGGTTCAATGTAGAACACACACATTCTTTTCAACATCATGAAGCACACATCGCCAGTGTAGCTCTAGAACATAGAATAGCTCCTGAAGAAGAGGTTATAGGGATAGCTATTGATGGAACAGGGTATGGTAAAGATGGTACCATCTGGGGTGGAGAGATATTCCAAGGGCCCATTAATCGATTAGTTAGGGTGGGACAGATAGAACAATTTCCTCTTCCTGGAGGGGATCTAGCTGTAAGATTTCCTGTACGAAGTTTAATGTCATTATTATCCCAGAATTATCCCATGACCGAAGTCATAGATATTGTAAAACCTTTAGCTCACTATTTACCTAGAAAAATGGAGGAAGCAGAAATTGTAGCATCACAATTAGAACGAGGAAATTTTCCAACGGGCTTTCTTACTTCAAGTACAGGAAGATTTCTAGATTCAGTTAGTGTTTTACTTGATATTTGTGGAGCGCAAACATATGAAGGAGAACCTGCGATACGATTAGAAGGTATGAGCAGAAAAGGAGGAAGTAGTTCATGTTTATCAAATTTAAAAATCCCTTATTCCATAAAAGATAATCAATATTCAATAGAAGTATCAAAAATCCTACCAGAATTGATTAATATCAAAGATAGACAAAAGAGAAATCATCTTGCTTATGCAGTTCAAGAAGAGTTAGGTAAAAGTTTCGGGAATATCGCAAGCGAAATCAGCGATAGAACGGGAATTAATAAGATTCTTATCTCTGGTGGAGTAAGTATGAACCAGATAATAGTTGATTCAATCGTTCAAGAAACGACATTACCAAATAGAATGATTTATACAAATGAAAAAGTATCTCCTGGAGACGGGGGAATTTCAATAGGACAGCTTTATCTGATGGCACTTACAGATAGAGACTAGATTACTCAGTTCAAAAGATTAAATTGATTTTTTGTTTATATAAGTTAGTTCATTTTAATACAGAATCCCCTTGTTTTTATCCCCAACTACTCACGATAAACCTTAATAATTACTAGTATTGTAAGTGGTTGTCGCGACTGTTATTCCTATTAGGTATAACAAGAAGATAATAGAATGTACAATCCTAAATGGAGGATTTACGTGAAATGTCATGGATTGAAATACTATTAATGATAACTGTCCCAGGTATAATCTTTATTGTTATCATGGCCTTATTTATAGACTGGCTTGATAGAAAGATATACGCCAGAGGACAAAGTAGAAAAGGTCCACCATTTCTGCAACCTCTTTACGATATAGTAAAACTTACCGCTAAGGAAACTATTATTCCAAGGGGTGTAAGTAAGTTTTGGATGACTGTTTTACCAATATTATTCTTTGCTTCCGCGGTAACAGGGGCTTTAATGATCCCTATATCTGTTTTCAAAGATGGAACCACTCAAGCTGCTGGATTCACAAGTTTTGAATTTGACATATTTTTTGTTTTATTCATACTTCTATCTCTTGGATTATTGATTTATTTCATGGGAATAGTAACAAAGAATCCATTCGCACAAACTGGTGCCACAAGATCATTATTGCAAGTCCTAAGTTTTGAAATACCTTTGGGATTCAGCTTACTCGTTCCTGCTTTGATTGTAGGAGTGGGGCAAGATGTTGATTTCTCATTAAGTACAATCAGTGCAAAATTATTCACTGGTGAAGGTGTAGGTAGGAACTTAGTGCTAATCATTGCTCTTGTTATTGCATTTGCGGTTTCAATGATTGTCATGATGGCAGAACTCGAAGAGTTCCCATTTGACTCACCAACAGCTCATACAGAACTTGCCGATGGATGGTTAGTAGAATACGGTGGCTGGAGATATGCTCTCATTGTTCTTGGAGAAAGAATAGGCGCATTCTTCATTGGAGGCTTAATTGTGACACTATTCCTAGGTGGTCCTTACGTAGGCATAGTGGTTGCCAATCCTGTTTTGATGGGATTCTTGAACTTGATATTCTTTACTTTGAAACTAATAGCTGTCATAGCATTGATGTCATTCTTGAGAACCATAATCTCTCGTATAAGAATCGATCAAACAGTAAGGTTAGCATGGAAAATAATTCTACCAATTACTATTGGAACATTAATGCTAACTGTTGGATTATTAATGGCAGGAGTTTGATGAAAATGAACTGGTATTGGGCATTATTAATTGATGTAATCGCAAGCGTCGTGCTTGCAGTAGTTGTATGGCTGATTAGTAAACGAGTTCGTTATATTTTAGGTACTCAACCTCCTAAACAAAGCGAAATGAAGAGAGACTTATTCTCAAGCGGAGAAGGATCTATTCTGGCTAAACCCAGAAAGATTTTCATTGATACTTACATATTCATAGCATTCTTTGTGCTCTTTGATATAGCAGTGTTTATTCTTGTTACAGTGTTCTTTGTAACAGTTGGTACTGGTGCAGTTTTAGAAGCAGCATTAATCTATCTTGCTCTTTTACTGATAACCGTATTAATCACTCTAAAGAAGAAGTATCCAAGGGATGCCGTTGATCCCATTGTAGGAGGTAATGAATAATGAGTTTAGCAGTTATATACATATTTATGATTTTAGCAATACTAGCAGCCATATTTGCAATTGAAAGTAGAAGATTAATGTTCTCAATTATTGGATTAATTGCGATGAATTTATGCATCTGGATATTATTCTTAGTACATAATGCAATACTGCTAGCGTGGATACAATTGATAGTTTATGGTGGAGGTTTTACAGCTCTATTTGTAGTAGTTGTAGCTTTGACAGAAAAACAGAAAGATGAACTATTCGAGTGGAAGAGATCAGTTATAGCTCTAGTTATAATCGCTATAATAATGGGATTCTCCATATGGGCTGTTGTTGGGTCTGAAACTTTGTTTGAACCAACTAGTCTATTTTGGGCAGCACTTTATGACTTCAACTTAGTAGACAATCTAAATGCCTTGTGGAACACAAGAACTATGGATCTTATTCTTCAAGGAGTAGTTTTCTTTGCAACTTCTATTGCAATAGGAACACTGTTTATCAGCCATAAGAAGAAGAGAGATAAGGAGGAGATCAAAGCATGATGGAACAAATACATCTGTTGATTCTTGGAATTATCTTATTCTGTGTTGGATTTTATGCACTTCTTGGTAAAAGAAATGTGATTAAAATTATCATGGGAATTGAGATAATGACAATTGCAATAAATGTGGTTTTCATAGCCTTAGGATCAGCTGATTTTACAGGTGAGACTTTCAAAGTCTTTACTCAGGTCTTCCCAATAATTTCAATAGCTATCGGAGCAGCCGTAATGGCAGTAGGATTAGCCATAGTTATCAACAACTATAGACATGCTAAAGGCGTTGATAGTGATGAGATGGCTACATTGAAGAGGTGATATGGATGGCAAGTACAATATTAATACTAGCATCAATCGCAGTTTTAGCCCCAATAATAGGAGCTTTTCTGTCTTTGTTATTAAAGAAATGGCACATAATTAGAGATATCTTCAGTGTAATACCTGTTGCAGTTTCAGCTATTATGTCTATCATAATCTTTGCTTCTATAGACCCTGAAAACCCAGTTACTGAATCATTCTCATGGTCCAACTGGTTGTCAAACGGGAATTTACTATCTGGTTTCTATTTTGATTCCTTGTCTGGTTTAATGCTACTGATAGTTTCCATACTTAGTATGCTTATTATGTTCTTCTCACTAGAATACATGAAAGACGATGATAACAAAGCTCGATATTGGTTCTTTATGCAATTATTTGTAGGAGGAATGCTTCTACTGATATTAGCAGCCGATATGATTCTTTTGTTCGTTGGTTGGGAAATTGTGGGACTCTGTTCATGTTTCCTAATAGGTCATTACTTCATGAAGAAAGGAGAGGAAGGTACAAAAGCAGCTAAAAGCGGAATTAAAGCACTTATCATGACTGGTATAGGCGATATTGGTTTCTTAGGCTTCTTAGCTTGGGCTTATCATTTGAATACTCAAGCAGCTTTATCAAATCCAATACTTATTCAAGGCTCAGATTTGGCACCTTATCCCGTATTTATGGGGATACTATTACTACTTGCGCCAATATCAAAGTCAGCACAGTTTCCATTACAATCATGGCTGAGCTCTGGTGACACAGTTGATATAGACGCAATGCAAGGTCCAACAACCGTTTCAGCACTCATACATGCAGCAACTATGGTTAAAGCAGGCATATATTTAGTAGCTAGATATTCAGGTATTTGGAATGAGAGTTCTTTCTATATCATTCTGATGATACTTGCAGGTATATCTTGTATTGGTGCAGCTATAGGTGCATTAGTAACAACGGATCTGAAGAGAGTCTTAGCTTACAGTACAATATCTCAACTCAGCTATATGTTCTTAGCTTTCTCAATTAGAGGACTAGATGATGGCCTTATTGCAGGACAACTTCATCTGTTATCTCACTCAATCTTCAAGGCTTTACTGTTCTTGTCTGCTGGTGCAGTTATACATTCAGTAGCTAATGAACGAGACATTACAAAGATGGGTGGATTAAGAAAAGAACTACCATGGACCTATGGTTTCATGCTTGTAGGTGTTCTTGGTTTAATTGGTGTTCCAATCTTAACTAACGGTGGATATTCAAAAGAATCTATTATAAGAGCAGCATATGTTGGTACAGAAACAAATCCAGTTTATTGGTTTGTTCTTGTAGTAGCTGTATTAACAGCTTTCTTAACAGCATTATATGCCTCTAGAATGTTCTTGATGATGTTCCATGGAAAGAATAGAGGAGCTCATGTCCATAAACCAAAATACATCATGAGAATAGTCCTTGGAATTCTAGCTGTTCTTGTAGTAGCAACTGGTTTCGTCCTTGAAGGACCTGTTCATCACTTTGTAGCAGGGGAAAATGGCGGCGATTATATGCTACTACCAACTGATGCTGGTGGAATAGTTGCTCTAGTTAGCTCACTTATTGCTATCATTCTAGGTATTGGTTTAGCTTTCTTGCTATATGGTAAAGGACAAACAGAAGTCAAGTTTGTTGAGAATATCAAACCTTTCAAAGCTATGCGAACTTTCGTCGAAAATGGTTTCTATATGGATTATTTCTATAACATGGTGTTTGTTCAACCACTCTTCTGGATAGGTCAAAAAATATCCTTCCTTAAGACAGGTAAGATAAACTGGAATATGATCCTTGGATCCGTAGTGGCGGTAGTTGCCGTCGTAGTTCTAGTGGTGGTGATGGTCTAATGGCTCTAGATACATATCTAACTTTATTACTACTTGTACCAATTGCTGGTGCAGGTTTAATTGCTTTGCTTCAACAGTTCAAGAAATATCTTGCAAAACTAAAGATATGCACAGACAGTGTTAACCACGTTCTTGCAAATCTTGCAGCATTAGGAACTTTTCTCTTAGCTATAGTTTCCGTCTTTGATGAAGGATGGCGAGTATACCTAAATGATAAAAGTGGTTTATTGTTAGAGTATGGAATGATTCAAGCAGTATTAATCACTATCTTCAGTTTCCTTGTATGGATGGCTGTATTATTCAGCGTCAGTTACATGAAAGGAAAGGAAGGAATAGGTTACTACTATGCTCTGATTCTTACTTTGCTCACAGGATTGACCGCAACTGTAATGGCAAATAATTTCATCACCCTATTCATTGGATGGGAAATGTTTGCTCTAAGCGCATATGTACTTGTAGCCTTTGATAGGATGAAACGTGGAGCTGTAGAAGCATCACTGAAATACTTCATCATGTCGACTGCTGGAAGTATGCTAGTTCTCTTAGCAACTGCATTGACCTATGGATTCTTTGGAACAGTTAATTTCGAAGCATTAGCTACAGTTATTGTACCTGGTGAAAGCGGAATTTTAGGACTGATATTGGCACTATACATAACAGGTTTCTCAGTTACAGCAGCTATGTTGTTCTTGAACGCCTGGTTACCAGATGCACACAGTTCAGCTCCTTCAACCATTTCAGCTTTACTTTCTGGAATTGTTGTTAAGGCTGGTGCTTTTGGAATATACCGAACACTCTACTCTGCATATCCAAATATGGTACCTGCAGGAGTTGTTCTATCTTGGATTGGTATTCTTACCATGATTGAAGGAAACTTCTTAGTATTCGCTCAATTCTGGAGAAAGGATGTCATTGATTTCAAGAGAATACTTGCATATTCCACAACAGTTCATCTAGGTTACATCATTCTAAGTATAGGGTCTCTAACAACATTGGGTGTTCAGGCATCTGTATTCCACATATTGACTCATTCAATCGGAAAAGGAGCTCTGTTTTTGCTCAGTGGTACCCTAATAGCAGCTGTTGGCTCAAGAGACATACGAGATATGAAAGGAATTGGAAGAAGATCACCATTTATTGGTATAATCTTGACCATAGCACTTCTATCACTAGGAGGTATTCCAATAACCGCAGGTTTTACTTCAAAACTAATGGTTATTGTATCTACTTTCAGTGGACAAGGAGCTCTCGGTAATAACATAGCACTTGTTGTTTTTGCTATTATCAACTCCTTACTAGCTTTAGGAGGTTATCTATACATTCTCAAGATAATGTTGTTTGATGAACCTGAAGCTCCAGAGGAGAAGGTAAAGATATCAATCTTCCAGATGATAACCTTGACAATCATAGTAGTCATCATCTTAGTGCTAGGATTCTGGCCAGATCTAATCTTAAATGCAATTCAACAAATTTAATAAATAAAGGATAATCAATCCTTTCCTTTCTTTTTCTTTTACTTACATCGGAAGACATTGAGTATTGTCTACTCTAGAATTATATCCTCTCCAATGCTAAATAGAAAAATCGCAGATGTTTCATCTGTAAGTCTTTCAAACCTGTTGCAAAGTTCTTCTTTTGCATATCTATAGTTTTCTGATTTATCAAGTTGGTCTAAGAAATCCCTAAAAGACCCATATTCCTCTACTATCTTCTGAAAAACAATTGCATTGAATAGAGTTGCTTCAATTCGAGATCTACTCTTTATAATACCTTTGTTAACCATTAACTCCTCGATGTCTTCTTCATCAAAATCACTAACAATATCTATGTCAAACTCGTAAAATGCCTTTTGAAAAGCCTTCCATCTATCTTCAATAAAATACCAATTCATACTAGCTTTGAATACAATCCTTGACATATTTTCAAAGTAAGCATTATCATCAGGTGGATCTCTATCACGATAGTGCCATCCAGTTTTAGCTTCTTCTGAAGACATATTTTTCAACAGATATTTCCATATTTAAAATGTACACATAGATTTGAAGTAAAAAGTGCAAATTTCTAAAGGGATATGGCAATCAAAGAAAAATCTGGGTTTTCACGCTCTTCCAAGAAGGATGCCCTTCCAAAAAGGTAACCTTATCGCAAAGTTAACAGTAGAGATTAATCTTCAGTTAAATGCCATGTTCTAGTAATTGCTAGACTTTGTGAAAACCTGAGTTCTACTTGATCAAGAATTTTAGAAAAGTCTTCTGTTGGTCTTCCTAATTTCTTAGCTTCTCGATATTGTTGCATTTTCTCATTCCAAAACTCGAGAGCTTCAGGATGTGCTCCATAATAATTGTTTGCTCTCCGATATAGTTCAGCTAATATCCCTGTTGGATCATAAACTATTATTGAAGGTTCAGGACAGAACAAGAAAAGATACATTTCTTTCATTCTTTCTACAGCTGCAAGTGGCATTACAAAATAATGGTATTCTATTCCCCTCCTTTCTCCACAAACTAGTTTAGTCTTAGTTGTACTTTTTGATGTTACTTGAATATCAACATCAGATGTAGGCTTAATCTCTTTTCTAGCAATGCTACCAAAAATCTCAATTCCTACAATGTCTGAATCCTGTTTTAATTCCTCAATTACTTCTTCAGCAACCTCTTCCTGAATTGTCTTAGTCATTCTACTTGACCAACATTTCTGGACATTTAAAATTTCATTGTTAAAAGCTAAATAAAGAATTTCTAAGAAGGAGTTATATAAAACCTTGAATACCTCAATTTATGGATGAAGAGCTTCAAAATCTTCTATTACTGCTAGAAAAAGCATCTAAAGAGATGTTATCTTATGGAGATAGATCCACATTAACATTTTTTGACTCTTGTGCTGATGTAGGGAATTATATCAAAGAAACAGCTGACAGAGCAAAACAAGGAGAACTAGAAGAGCTTTCGAAGCTATGGTATGTCTTTGCACCAACAGGTGTTTGGGATGATTCTGGTGGTTCTCAAGAAATAGCCAATGAAATATTTGAGATGATAAACAAGGATTATCAACCAGAATAAATTGTTCAAACCCACTTTTAAAATAGAATAAGCCGCATTGCATGTTATGGTAGAGAAGACCTTTAAGGAAAAAATAGACAGGATTAGAGAACGTACAGACATACTCTATCTAAAATCGCCTAATTCACCACTGACTCCAGAACAAAAAATAGATTTCAAAGGATTGTCTTATTTTCCAATGGATGAAAAATATAGATTCATAGTTGAGTTGAAAGAATTTGAAAAACAAGAGGAAGTAGAAATTCCTACAACCAGAAATGAAATCAGACACTACATACGTTTCGCATATGTCGAATTCGAAATCGATAATCAAATGCACAAACTTATAGTCTACAGACCAGTAGAAGGTGATTATTTCTTCCTTCCATTCCAAGATGCAACTACAGGAAACGAGTCGTATTATGTTGGTAGATACGTGGAGATAGAAAGAGTTTCGAATGGAAGATATGAGTTGGATTTCAATCAAGCATATAATCCACTATGTGCATACAATGACCAATGGAATTGCACTAAAGTACCAGAAGAAAACAAACTACAAATTCCGATTCCAGCAGGATTAAAGAAATATGATGACTATAGACCAGTAAAATAGCACTTCATCAACTATTCACTTTCTTTTAGGAGGGGTAAAAACTTAAAGGATTAACAGATTTTGTATTCTCATGGATATCTATGTGGTAGACATTGAAACCACTGGACTCGACGGACCATCTAAAGACCTTGTTGTCGAAATTGCTCTGATGCGTGTAAATTTGCTCAAACAAATAATCACACAAGTATACCATGAAATAATCCATTATGATACAGATGATTGGGAAGAGGATACACAAAACGCTTGGATATTCAAAGAAGGATTTCTTTCTTTAGAAGAGATCCAAAATGCTAAGAAAGATTTTACCACTGTTGTCAAAGAAGTTCAAGAAATCCTTGCAGGCAAATATATTGCTGCCTTTAACAACTCATTTGATTTAGAAAAATTTCTTAGTAAAGAGCCTTGGAATATCAATGAAGAGGACAACAAAACAAAAACTGCTCCATGTTTAATGCTTTCAGCTTCAGATTATCTAAGGCCTTCAGGAAGAAAACACAAGAATAGAATTTACAACCTTAGATATTGTATTAAGAAACTCATCAATAGCAGTACTGAGTGTATTGATATTAACAAAGGACTTGAAGAGAAAATCAGTAAATTTGAAGCTCATAGGGCAAACTATGATGCATTTTATTCTGCTTGTATTCTTTTGGAATTATACAAACGCAAATATTATCGAATCATTCCTCAAATCTATTATGCCCATTCTATGAAAATCTATAGGAAGAAACAAGAGAAGAGAGAAATCAAAGTTATCAAGACCATATATCCAAAAGCTAAGATAATCAATCCTGCAAAATATGAAAAGAAATGGAAAGGTTTCTCAGGGAAAGAAATAATGTCAAAATGTCTTGATATCCTCAGTAAGAGTGACATAGTTATCTTCTCTGCTCTTGAACTCAATGATGAGTATTTTATCGGGAGAGGTGTTTATGTTGAAGTCAACTTCGCTCTTGAATTGAAAATGAAAGTATTTTTTATTACTGATAGATTAGAGCCAAATTTTACAATAGATATCTTTGATGATACCGATTGGGAAGTAAAGTTTGCTAAAATTTCTATTAGAAAATCTTTATCTGATTGAAGTGAACTACTTCTAATTA